>NZ_JBVBUV010000018.1:0-60977 GCF_057445395.1 Litorivivens sp. | reverse complement strand
CCAAAAACCTCGAATTTGAAGAAGCGGCCCGAATCCGGGACCGGCTGGCCGAGATCAAACAGGAGTTGTTTGTTGAATAAGGTCATGGGGGCGCGCTTAAGGGATTGAGTATCGCGGGGAGCGTGGCTATAATGCGCGTCCTTCGCAGTGGTCAGGGTTGCCCCCACGCGTTGCAGTACGACCGTAGCTCAGCTGGTTAGAGCACCACCTTGACATGGTGGGGGTCGGTGGTTCGAGTCCACTCGGTCGTACCATTTTTTCAAGCGGCTCGCCTGATCCTTGCGGAAATGGCGGGCCGTTTTCATTTCCGGCTCAGAAATTTGCTGTCGGGTGACAGCAGGGTCGCCTCTCAGGGCTGTTCAAATTCACTGCCGGCTACCAGTTCTCCGTTACTTTCGATCATGCCATAGACCCCCATATTCAGGTGGCCGAAGGCTTTTTTCATGCCCTGGAGGGTTTTGTCGCGTCGGGCGTTTTGAGGGTCTACGTTGATTGCGGCGCAGCGGTCAGTAATACGATAGATGCGAATTCTTACGCCACTGATCTCCAGCGTTTTTCCAAGCCAGGTTTCTTCCTCCCACGCCGGTACGCCGTCGAGGTAGAGGTTGGCGCGAAAGCGGCGTGGATCAATCGGGTATCCAAGGGCGTCTTGCAACGCCATCACACTATTGAGGTTGATCAGCGACACTGATTGGTGGGACAGGTCGGTAAATGCCAGCCCTGGCGCGGAAATAAGTCTAGCGGGCCCCTGAATAGCCTCTCCCAGGTAATCACTCATAAACCTTTCGAATGCGTCGTGGCCGTCTGGACTTTCCAATGCGAAGCGATGGGAGGTATTGCGTTCTCCGACTGTGAGCGTAGCCGTGGCAGGTTCAAAGCCAATAGCGAGAGCCGCGAGTTTTTCGTGCTTCATCTGCACCACAAGATTCTGCTTTTTTATATGGCAGGGATTGGCCGGGTCAAAAGCTGTTGTCTGATCGCCTATAGCGTAGCGACGATCAAAAGGTAGGCGTTCACCTGCGCTTGCTGCGATGCGGTTCAACGCCACGCCCTGTAATCCTTTGACCGGGTAGTAATAAAGCTGGCTCAGTGTTGGCATACGGTTTCTTCCAGGAGTAGTGAACGGCGGCTGGGATTACCAGTATCGCATCCCGTGGCGCGTTTGAATTGGGGCGCGGGAGGGAGTGTTTACAGTTTACTGTAGAGCGTCAGACAGGTCTTCGGGTGATTGTCTGTGGTTCAGTCGGCGGCTGAGCACTCAATGTTCGCTGCTTCAAACTTCAGTAACCAGCGCTTTGCAGCCAGACCGCCGGCGTAGCCCGTGAGTTTTCCGGTGCTGCCTATAATTCGGTGGCAGGGCACGACAATGGCAAGCGGGTTGCGACCGTTGGCCGAACCAACGGCGCGCACGGCGCGGGGAGAATGAATAGTTTGCGCAATATCGCGGTAACTGGCTGTGGTGCCGTAGGAAATACCGAGCAATGCTCGCCACACCGACTGTTGAAAGGTGGTGCCCCTCGACATATCCAATGGCAATTCAAAGTGCTGCAACTCTCCCGCGAAATACGCCTGTAACTGAGTGATGGCGTCTGCCAGCTCTGCAGAGTCTTCACGTAGGGCCGGCGTCGCTGTGAAGCGGGTGTCGGACCCCAGCATGACTTCGCTGATTGCGTCGCGTGTGCCGGTAATACGAATTGGGCCAACCGGGCTGTCAATGGTAGCGGTGCAGGGCATGTCATCCTCCAGCGTTCAGACTGTTCCACAGGTGAATGGCGGCATAGGCGCGCCACGGTCGCAATGTTTCTGCAGCGCGTTGCGAGGCTTTCGGGGTAGTTACCCTGAAGGCTTTCATCAATGCCAAGTCGGACGCGGGAAAGGCGTCCGGGTCGCCTAAAGCTCGCAAGGCAATATATTGGGCCGTCCAGGGGCCGATGCCCGGAAGTGATTCCAGCTCGCGGCATACGTCGGCGCTGTTGTCGCCATAGTCAAAGTGCAGCTCACCCTGCGCAAGGGCGTCGGCGAGACTTTTTAGCGTTGCTGCGCGGCGTGAGGTCAAGCCCAGTGCAATCAGCTCTTGTTCCGCTGCTACGGCGATGACTTCGGCGCGCGGCGGCAGCCGAGACAAGCCAGCAACAGGTGTATCCAAAGTTTCGCCAAAGCGTTCACACAGACGATTGAATACGGTGCTGGCCGCTTTAACGCTGACCTGCTGACCAATGATCGCTCGCGCAGCTAGCTCAAAGGCATCCAGAGCGCCGGGCAGGCGCAGCCCCGGTGTCTGCTGTATCAGTGGTTTGAGTTGCGGGTTTTGCGCCAGATGGGAGTCGATAGTGTCGGGGTTTGCGTCGAGATCGAAGTAGTGCCGCAAACGCATGGTCAGAGACGCAAAAGCCGGTGACAGCACAGGACTCGCATTGACGACCAGGCAGTGTTTTTTATCGTCTATCGTGGCGCTGAACCACCCTCTGAGGTTGCCCAGATGGAGTGTTTTACTCAAGACGCCGTTGCTCAGCTCACTGGTGCCAGCAGCGCTGCGACTGTGCAGAAACTGCGCCAGACTATCCCAGTGCAGTGGTGGGCGATAACCCAGGCGAAAGCTCAGGGCGCCGTTGTCTGTTTTGCCGGTCTGCTTCCGGAGTGCACTGGGTGTAAGCCTGTAGTGTTTGCGAAAGGCATCGTTAAAGCGCCGAACGCTGGAGAACCCGCTGGCAAAAGCGATGTCAGTGATACTGAGTGTGCTGTCGGTGAGTAACTGCTTGGCGCTTAGCAGCCGGGCCGTTTGCGCCATTGCCAAGGGGGATGCGCCGAATTCTTTCTCAAGGGCCCGACGTATATGCCGGCTGCTGACGCCCAGCTCACTTGCCAGGGTTTCCAGTGAACCATCGTTCAGGGCACCGCGACGAATCCGGTTGGCGGCTGTATGAGCCAGCTTGCCTACGGCGTCTTCACGCGAGTGCCCGGGAGCGAGTTCAGGGCGGCAGCGCAGGCAGGGGCGAAAGCCCGAGCTCTCGGCAGCTGCGGCGCTAGGAAAAAAGCGGCAGCGCTGTGGCTGTGGCAGTCGCACGCGACAGATGGGCCGACAATAGACGCCGGTACTGGTTACCCCAACATAGAATGCGCCGTCAAAGCGACTGTCGCGGGCGGCAAGTTGCTGGTAGCACTGGTCGGGGTGTAGTGTGTTTTCCATAGTGGCATTCTAGCGCCATGGCGCGATTGGGATAGCCATTTTCGGACCTGTTCCTGTTTAACCCCTTGTAATGTCTGTGTGTGCTCAGGGGGCCTATGATGAGACTTGATAACGATAATGAGGATAGCGGATATGAAAGTCGCAGTTTGGGGAACGGGTAACGTCGGCCGCCCGGCGATACGGGCAGTGCTAAACCATGCCCAGTTGGAACTGGTTGGCGTGATCGTTTCCAGTGAGGCGAAAGTGGGGCGCGACGCGGGCGAATTGGCCGGTGTGGCGCCGGTCGGTTTGAAGGCCACGCTCGATTATGACGCCGTGCTCGCCCAAGGCCTGGACGCAATGATCTACACCGCCTCGGCAGATATCCGCCCCGACGAAGCGTTGGCAGATTTACTGACCTGCCTGAGGGCTGGGTGCAATGTGGTCAGTACCTCCTTTTACGACTTTTTGCATCCGGCGCTGGCGCCCCGGGAATCGATGGACAAGGTGGAGGCTGCCTGCCAAGAGGGTAAGGCGAGCCTGTTTGTGTCGGGTATCGATCCCGGCTGGGCGATGGATATCATGCCCGTCTTCGGCAGCGGCATGGTGTCGGGTATTACCCAGATTCGCTGCCAGGAAATATTCAATTATGCGCTGTACGACGCGCCAGATATTGTCCGCTATGTGATTGGCTTTGGTCAGCCAATGGAAGAGCTCCCGCTTATGCTGCACAGCGAAGTGCTGCTGAAAATCTGGGAGCCTATGGTGCGGCTGGTTGCGCAGGGCGTAAATGTTGAGCTGGACGAAGTGACAACGCAGGTGGAACGACGGCCACTGGAAAAGAGTGTTGATGTGAAAGGTATGGGCACTTTTGAAAAAGGTGGTCAGGGCGCTTTTCGTTTTGAAGTGATGGGGATGAAAAACGGTAAACCCCTGATCGTTGCGGAACATATCACGCGTATTGATGCCAGCTGCGCACCGGACTGGCCGTATCCACCGAATGAGGGTGGTTGCCATCGGGTGTTGATTTCCGGCGACCCTGATCTGGAGATTACGGTACACGGCCATGATCATCATGATTCTGGTGCTGCCGCGGGTGGTAATGCGACAGCGGCAAACCGTGTGGTGAATGCCATTCCGGCGGTCTGTGGAGCGGCACCGGGCGTTGTGTCGCCATGGGATTTGCCAGCAATCACCGGCGCTGCGCAAATAAAATGTTAGGTGTGCAGGTGTTTTGTGATCGATTGAGCAAGGTCGGAGAATAACGCAATGAATGATGAGCTACTCAAATTGCTGGCACCGGTGCCACAAAAGCGCCCGCTGTTGCCGGAGCTGTCGCCGCAGGCGGAGCTGGCGCTACTGTGCCGGGTGTTATTCAGAGACGGCTACAACGATCATATAGCGGGGCATATTAGTTACCTGCAGGATGATGAAACGATTTTGATCAACCCTTGGGAGCTGGCTTGGGACGAGCTGACAGCGGGGGATATCCTGCGACTTGATAAAACGGGCAAGGTGATCGAGGGCGGTTGGAACGTGACCCCGGCAGTCAACCTTCACACTGAAATCCATGCCCGCCGCCCTGATGTCAACGTTATCATTCATAACCATTCCCGCTATGGCACGCTCTGGGCTAATGCCGGGCGGGTGCCACCGATCTACGATCAGACCTCGGCGCAGGTGAACGGTGAATTAAAGCTGGTAGATGAATACAACGCGGCGGTGAATGACACCAGTGAAGGCGCCCGCTGCGCAGAATTGCTGGGTGATGCAAAGTGGGCGCTGCTGGCTAACCACGGCGTGTTGGTTGTGGCAGACAGCATCGCGCAGGCCCATTTGCGTGCTGTAACGCTCGAGCGGCGGGCGCGCACTGCCTATGAGGTAGAGGCGCTCGGTGGTGGTAAGCCCATGGTCGAGAGCGTTGCCGATTCAGTGGGCGAGATGATCGATGGCAATGGCTTCCCGTTTTTATGGGAGGCCATGGCCCGGCGTGAACTGCGCAGCGATGCCACGATTCTTGATTGTTAAACCGCCCCGCTTTGCTTCATGGCGGTAGACAAAGCAAACCCGGTCCATCGGCGCAGAGCTTTGTTCTGGCTGATTGTGCTCAGCTTGCCGTTACTGGCGCTGATGGCTCAGCTCGATCACTTGCCGCAATGGTTGGGTGATTCTTCGGCGTCTTTTGAACTGCAAGTGCGTTGGTTGGTGGCGCTGCTCGTGCTACTGAGCCTGCCGCTGGCTATACCGCTGGTGCTGTTGTGGCGTCTGGCAGAGCGGACGCGAATCGCAACACGCTTTCCGCCACCGGGTACATTGCTGTTGCGCGATACTCCAGTGCGCGAAGGGAGGGCAGCGTTACGCTACGCCCGTCTTCTGAAACTGCTGACAGTGTTACTTGCCTTGGCCATTGGCGCCATTCCCGTCGCCTTGCTTCTGATGCTGAGGGCGATTACCGGAAGCTGAAGAGGCAGGTAATGGGCGTCGCCCGAGTTTTTCGGTCTGGTGGACAAGAATCGGTGTGGATAGATCAACACCCTGAGCGATGGATTCTTCGAAGACTTTCTGATTGATCATAAATCGTGTGCCGAAAAGATGCTGGCGTACGGTGCGGGTTACCTTGGTGTTGGGGATTGCTTCCAGGTAGTACCACAGCGTGTAGGTGAGCGCGTAGTCGCCGGCCTGAGTAAGCGCCCATTCGAATTCACAGTTGGCGTTGATCCGGTTTTGCTCGTTGTCGCCCAGCGCTTCAGCGACAGCGCTAAACATTGTGTCTATGCGACGGCGATATTTCTGCAATTCGATGTTGCGCTCTTCTGGGTCGGTCGCCTGAATTTCGGGGTAGCCAATGTTGTATTGTAGGGATTCCCGCAGGCCGTCTATAGAGGCGCGTTTTGTGAGGTTTTCTACCGTCAGGTTGATCAGTTTGCTGTTGCGAATCAGGGAGCGGTGGTTGTTCTGAATGTTTAGCAAAATGGTGTAGATGAATGTCACTTTGTTGATGATGTAGATATTGGGGTCACCCTCAAGGCGCACTGTGTCTCCGTCTGACATCATGTCGGAATTGAGAATCACCATGCCGTAGTAAATATCCGGCGCCCAGATTTGGTTGGTCAGTGCCATAAAGGCGAAGAGCAGACCAAAAATCCCGGTGGTTTCGAGCAGACTGTCCAGGCCCCAGATTTTGATCAGGGCATAGATGACTACCAGTACCAGAACGACAACGGCAAACAACTCCATCAAGCGACTGTTGTAGCTGTCGAGATAGACCAGCTTGTCGTCGATTTTCCGCTCAATGCCAAAGCGCTGACGAATGAAATGGGAGATCACATTGAAGACAAAAATCGCGCCGTATACCGGCACCAATGACAGTCCCAACCGTATGAAAAACTGGTGGTAATCCGGCAGTAGCCATACCAGTACAAGGTCAGCGAGGGTGAGCACCAGCAGCATGTAGGCCATGACGCGCAGCAGACCCTGCTGAAAGTCGGTGTTGCGTCCGTCATTGAAGGCCAGTGAGATCGGTCGCGCTGCGATAATCAGAATAATATTGAGCAGGGCGACCAGACCATGGGCCAGAAGTTGTGAGCCAACCAACGATTCGACAAGTTCCACAGCGTGCTCTCTAACAGGGTTTACGCCATTGTGCCGTCATTTGCGGGCCGCTGCTACAAATGGAGGAGGCAGCGCATTGGGCGAGCTGCGATACTGGCCATTGGTAGCCAATAATATGGAAAGTGAGATATGGGGCTGATTAGAGATCGGGTAGTGGTTGTTACGGGTGCCAGTCGGGGCGCAGGCAAGGGTATTGCGCTAGCGCTCGGTGCCACGGGCGCGACTGTTTACGTGACCGGGCGCAGCCAGCGCGAGGGCGATGCACCGCTGCCGGGAACCGTTTTTGCGACTGCCGATGAGGTGACCGCGCGCGGCGGCAAAGGTATCGCCGTCGTGTGTGATCACAGCGACGACACCCAAGTAAAGGCGCTGTTTGAACAGGTTGAACGCGAGCAGGGACGCATTGATATTCTGGTAAACAATGCGCTCTATGTTCCTCCGGAACTGGTGCAGCACGGCCCGTTTTGGGAAAAGCCGCTTAGCTTGCAGGCAATTCTGGATGTGGGAATGCGCTCGACCTATGTGGCCAGTTATTATGCGGCGCCGCTGCTGCTGAAGGCCGGGGCTGGGCTCGTGGTTAACACCTCTTCCTTTGGCGGGCGTTGCTACATGCACGGCCCGGCTTACGGTGCCGGCAAGGCAGCGGTGGATAAAATGGCCCACGATATGGCTGTCGATTTCAAGCCTTACAATGTCGCGGTGGTTTCCCTGTGGATGGGGCTCTTGAAAACTGAGCGCAGCCAGCAGGTATTTGATGCTGATCCGGAGCTGTATCGGGAGATGGAAGCAACCGCTGAGAGTCCGGAATTTCCGGGGCGTGTTATTGACGCTCTGGCGAAAGATCCTACACTGATGGAACGTACTGGCAAAGTTTGGGTGGGGGCCGAATTGGCCGAGGAATACTCGGTTGTGGATGTAGACGGCAAAAAGCCGCCTTCTCACCGGCCGATGTTGGGTGATGTAACCACTTTCAGCGATGCTGTCATTGAGTAGGAGTATTGATGTGGCTGCCCTGACCTTTTCAACAGAATCTATCTCGTCTGCTGCGGCGCTGGCGCTCATTGATGCTGCGGTTAACAAAGCAAATGCCATGGGGGTTGCGGTTGCAGTTGCCGTGGTCGATACCGATGGCATGCTCAAGGCCTTTCATCGCATGGATCATACCCCGGTCATAGCTGTAGACGCCGTGCCGGCGAAAGCGCGGGCGGCACTGATGGGGCTGAGCACGGAAGAGCTGGCGGAAGCCCTGAGCAATAACCAGGCAAACCTGCTGTCGATGGTAACGATGAAGGATGTCACTTTACTCGGTGGCGGATTGCCGATTCGTTCCGGCGAAAAGATCATCGGCGCTATTGGTGTCGGCGGTGCGTTGACTGAAGAAGATGTCAAAATCGGCGAGGCAGCGTTGGCGGTGCTAGAGTCTATGTAGTCGCCGCGCAAGTGCATTGCGAGTGAGCGCATTGGCGCTGGCTCGGCTTCTTTCCTTCCTTTCCGGACTAAACCCTTGCCACACTGGCATAAATTCCCCGGGTAGTGGCCCAATTCCAGAACCGAATATGGCCCATTTGGACTATAGGCGCGGGGCGTCAATCCGCTAAAATTTTCGCCTTTAGTTCAAACTGGGAGTAATGGCGATGGACGGAACAGTTCACGTAAGCAGCGACAAGGGTCTGAATTCCGAACTGGCACAAACTCTGCTCCAGCGAGCGCAGGATTTGCAGCCGGTATTGCGTGAGCGCAGCGCCAAAGCCGCCGAGATCCGTCGTATTCCCGATGAAACCATAGCCGACTTTCAGGCAGCGGGCTTTTTCAAAATGCTTCAGCCCGAGCAATGGGGCGGCTATGCGCTTGATCCGCAGGTGTTTTACGCAGTTCAAATGAAGATTGCCGAAGCCTGCATGTCCAGCGCCTGGGTACTGGGCGTGGTCGCTGTGCACAACTGGCAGCTGGCTCTGTTTGACGATCAGGCGGCGCAGGATGTGTGGAAAGATGACCCAACCACCCTGATTTCCTCCTCATACGCGCCGGTTGGCAAAGTTGAAAAGGTCGACGGCGGCTACAAGCTCAGCGGTCAATGGGGCTTTTCCAGCGGCAGCGAGCATTGCGACTGGGTGTTCCTCGGCGCGGTAGTACCGGAAGAGGGCGCGCCCTTTGATATGCGCAATTACCGAACCTTTTTGGTGCCCAAAGCCGATTACGAAATTATCGACACCTGGCACGTAGTCGGCCTGAAAGCCACGGGCAGCCAGGATGTCCGTGTGGAAGGCGCCTTTGTACCTGAGCACCGCACGCACAAACTGATCGACGGCCACAACTGCGATAACCCCGGCAATAAGGTCAATGACGCGCCGGTGTTCCGGCTGCCATTCGGCCAGGTATTTGTGCGCGCGGTCTGTACCGCCTCGCTGGGTGCGCTTGAGGGCGCACTGGCTGCTTACGTTGAAACCGCCAAAACGCGAATGGTTGGTCCGGCCAAAATGGCAGATGACCCGTTTGCCCGCCGTTTGGCCGCCGATGTGAAAACAGCGATTGTGGAAATGAAACGCACCATGTTCAGCAATTTCGACGCCATGATGGAGTGCGCCCGCGCCGGTCAGCCCATCGCTATCGATGACCGTGTTCAGTATCGTTTTGATTCGGCCGTTGTGGCAGATCGCTGCGCCGAACTGAGCGCCCGCATGCTTAAAGCCGTGGGCAGCAAGGGGATATTTCTGGGTAATGACGTGTTGGAGCGGCATCTGGATATCATGGCCAGTCAGGCCCACGTGGCCAATAATGTAAACATGTACGCCAACAACTTTGGCGGTGTACAGTTTGGCAACGACAATACAGATCTGAACCTCTAAGCAGGGAGCTGAGCGATGGCACAATTGGTAGAAGGATTACCTGAAGGTAAGTACGCCAAGCTGGCCAACGGCCACACCATTCACTATCTGGATCAGGGTAGTGGTGAGCCGGTGGTGTTTTTACACGGTTCAGGCAGCGGCGCCAGTGGTCACAGTAACTTTAAATTCAATTATCCCTTTCTGGCCGAGAATGGCTATCGTTCCATCGTGCCGGATCTGATCGGCTACGGTTATTCGGACAAGCCCGATGATGTGGAATATCACATCGATTTTTTTGTGGAGTGCGTTAAACAGACGCTCGATGTCATCGGCGTCGATAGCGTGCACTTGATTGGCAATTCCCTGGGCGGCGCGATAGCGATTCGCTATGCGCTGACCTATCCGGATCAGGTAAAAACCCTGAACCTGATGGCGCCAGGCGGCATCGAAGACCAGCCCTCGTATTTCGCGATGCCTGGCATGGCGATCATGAAGGAGGTGTTTACCGGTGGCCCGAATAAGGACGCGCTGGAACAGTTTATCCGTCGCGGCCTGGTATATGATGAGTCGGTGGTGGACGAACAACTGGTCAACGAGCGCTGGGGCATTTTTCAGCAGCAGAATATGCAGGTGATCAACACTATGGTTGTTCCCAATGTTGAAGACCGGTTGGGTGAGCTGAACTGCCCGATTATTGCGTTCTGGGGTGCTAACGAAAACATGATGCCGGAAACCGGTATCGCCAAGCTCACCAAAAAGTGTAAGAACATACGCCTGACAATCGTTTCCGAGTGCGGCCATTGGGTGATGGTGGAGCACAAGGAGCTGTTTAACCGCATGACACTGGATTTCTTGAAAAATGGATAAAGCCAGACAGGAAGCGCTGGGCGATGAGCTGTATCACGCTCTGACGACCCAGACTACGTTGACGCCCTTTACCGAGCGTGAGGCCGATATCACCATTGATGACGCCTACTATATTTCTCTGCGCATGGTCAGCCGCCGGGTCGAAGCCGGTGAAAAGATTATCGGCAAAAAAATAGGTGTTACCAGTAAGGTAGTACAAGACATGCTGGGCGTGCACCAGCCGGATTTTGGTTTCCTGACCGATAAAATGGAATATGAAAACGGTGCTGATATTCCAGTTGCGGGCAATCTGATTGCACCGCGTGCCGAAGCAGAAATCGGCTTTAAGTTGAAAAAGGATCTGGTCGGCCCCGGTGTTACCGAGCAGGATGTGCTCGATGCTACCGATTACATTATGCCGTGTTTTGAAATTGTTGATTCACGTATCAAGGACTGGAAGATCAAGATTCAGGACACCGTGGCAGACAATGCATCCTGTGGTGTATTTGTGCTGGGTAGCGAAAAGGTTGATCCACGCGATGTGGATCTGCCGAATCTGAAAGTGGTGGTGAAGAAGAACGGCGAGTTTCTCAGCGAAGGCTTGGGCAGTGCGGTGCAGGGTAACCCGCTGACGGCAGTGGCCTGGTTGGCCAATACGCTGGGCGCCTACGATATTCCCTTTAAAGCCGGCGAAGTGATTTTGTCTGGTTCTCTGGTGCCGCTGGAGAACGTGAAGGCTGGCGACAATATGGAAATGGTTCTGGAAGGGGTTGGCAGCGCGAGCTGTCAATTTGTTTAAGTAGATTCTTCGCGGGCAGGGCCCGCTCCCACAAATTACTATCCGACATGTGGGGGCGGGCCCTGCCCGCGAAAAAGCATGGCAAAAGAGAGGCATCATGGCTGAAAAAATCAAGGCAGCAATCATTGGTCCCGGCAATATCGGCACCGATCTTCTGATCAAGGCACTGCGCAGCGATTACATCGAACCGGTCTGGATGGTCGGTGTGGTTCCTGATTCCCCCGGTCTTGCGCGCGCGCAGGAGCTGGGCCTGAAAACGACCGCCGATGGCGTAGATGGCATGTTGCCAACCATGAAGGCAGATGGTGTACAGATCTGCTTCGATGCCACCTCTGCTTACGTGCACGCGGAAAATTCGCGCAAGGTGAACGAGCAGGGCGCCGTCATGATAGACCTCACTCCGGCTGCCATCGGCCCCTTTTGTGTGCCTCCGGTGAATTTGAAAGACGCGGTCGCCGCGCAGGCCATGAACGTAAACATGGTGACTTGCGGCGGGCAGGCGACCATCCCGATGGTGGCTGCGGTATCTCGAGTACAGAAAGTAACCTACGGTGAAATTGTGGCAACGGTGTCGTCCAAGTCTGCTGGCCCCGGTACCCGAAAAAATATCGACGAATTCACCCGTACTACGGCCAATGGTATTCAAACCGTAGGTGGTGCCGACAAGGGCAAGGCGATCATCGTGATCAACCCGGCCGAGCCACCGCTGATCATGCGTGACACCATTCATTGCCTGACAGAAGACGAACCGGATCAGGATGCGATTCGCAAGTCTGTCGACGAGATGATTGTTGAAGTACAGAAATACGTGCCCGGCTATAAACTGAAAAATGGCCCGGTATTCGACGGCAAGCGCGTGTCCATTTTTATGGAAGTAGAAGGCTTGGGTGACTTCCTGCCCAAGTATGCGGGCAATCTGGATATCATGACCGCCGCCGGACTGCGCACAGCAGAAATGTACGCTCAGGAAATTCAGGCTGGCCGTTTCGAGCCCAAGCCGGTTGCCGCTTAAGAGAGGATTTGCAGCATGGATTTGAAAGGTAAAAAAGTCACCCTGCACGATATGTGTCTTCGCGATGGTATGCACGCCAAGCAGCACAAGATCAGCCTCGACGAAATGGTAGCCGTGGCCAAGGGCCTTGATGACGCCGGTATGCCGATGATCGAAGTGACCCACGGCGACGGCCTTGGCGGCGCGTCGGTGAATTACGGCTTTCCTGCGCACAGCGACGAGGAATACCTGAAGGCAGTTTGCGGTGCGGTTAAAAAAGCGAAAATTTCAGCGCTGCTGCTGCCCGGGATTGGAACTGTAGATCACCTGAAGATGGCAGTTGATTGCGGTGTAACCACCATTCGGGTAGCCACGCATTGCACTGAAGCTGATGTATCTGAACAGCACATCCAAATGGCCTCGGAGATGGGTCTGGATACGGTTGGCTTTTTGATGATGGCGCATATGATCGAGCCGGAAGAAATTCTGGAGCAGGCCAAGCTGATGGAAAGCTATGGCGCAAACTGCATCTACTGCACCGACTCTGCAGGTTTTATGCTGCCAGACGATGTGGCTGCGCGTATCAGCCTGTTGCGCAAAGAACTCAAGCCGGAAACCGAGTTGGGCTTTCACGCTCACCACAACTTGAGCCTGGGTGTGTGGAACTCGCTTGTGGCGGTTGAGCACGGTGCCAACCGTATCGACGGTTCCGTTGCGGGTCTGGGTGCCGGTGCCGGTAACACACCATTGGAGGTGTTTACCGCCGTCGCTGATCGCATGGGCGTGCAACACGGCATTGACCTCTACAAAATCATGGATGTGGCCGAAGAAATCGTTACGCCGATTATGGATCAACCGATCCGTATTGACCGCGACGCGCTGGTACTGGGTTATGCCGGTGTGTACTCTTCTTTCCTGCTGTTTGCCCAACGCGCCAGCAAGAAGTACGGCGTATCGTCTCGCGATATTCTGGTGGAACTGGGTCGTCGTCGCACCGTTGGCGGTCAGGAAGATATGATCGAAGACTTGGCGCTGGATATGGCCAAGGAGCAAGGCAAGCTGTAAGTGGTTGCGTCAGACGCCAGGCGTCTGACGCGCTATAGGCTTAGCTTTGATCTCTTTCCAGTATTCAAAAGCTCGTTGAAGTACGGGCTGACTTACTTCGTTCTTTACGTGAGTGTCCCAGCACATTGTTGACCAAGTGCTCACGCTGGGCATCGTCCATCCCCTCGCGGATCGGCGCGTGGTTGATTGAGGTCATCGTCGTCCTCACGTTTGCTATAGGCAGAGCGCACCAGTTTGCCGTCTGCTCGATCAGGTAGTGATCGTGTAGCACGATTGGGCCATCAGCGCCCACTGTCAGGGAGCGTTCATCGCCTTCTACAGGAATGCCAGCATCATTGGTGGTGTGTTTTTCTGTCATGGAATTTCTCCAGTCGATTTGCCGGAAATGTAATTCAGCATTTGCGAGGTCACGCTACTACCTGTACAAATCGCAAATATGGTGCTCCAACCGATGACAAACACCATGCTGGCGATTTGGGTAATCTGACAGGCAAAGAAGTCGGCTTGCAGACCGCTCTTATGTCAGATTCGATGGCGTTAACCGGCGAAACCTCAATTGAAGGCAAAGTGGTCATCATCCACCAGAAGGCGGATAACCTCAGGTCACAAGCCTCCGGCGATACGGGCAAGCGGATTGCCTGTGGTGTTATTCAACCTTTGCTAACAACGGATACCCAAAGCGATGCTACCTAAGCCAGGTGCGCATCGATCAGCAAGTTGCGCGGTGTCATGTGTGGCGGACAGAAGCGTCTTACTGTGCAGCAGTAGCCGAACTCCTGTAGATGCAGAACCTGATCCAGAAGCAACCATAGTTCCAGCGGTCGTCGGAACAACGCACGCATCAGTTCCTGACGACTAACGCTATGATAGCGCTCGGTTCCGCGTTTCTCGTAGCCGGCGAAATCCAGTCCGGGCGGCAGGGTTAAGCCCTTATGTGCGGCCAGTAATTTGCAGTAGTCGGAAAAGTTACCCTTCAGAGCTTTTGTCGGCACTGGCGGCGTGGGCAGATAGGTGTCACTGTGGCGCAGTTCGCGCTGAAGCGCGTCAAATCCGAGTCGCCAGCATTGTTGTTGCTGGTGGCGCTGCCGCTCGGCGCGACCGGCGGTGGTGTTTTGCCGCACGGCGGTGCGCAGGTCGGCAAGTTGTAGGGTCAGTGCGCTGTTCTGTGCCAGCGTGGAGAGTGGTCTGAAGTCTACCTGAAACTTGTGATAGCAGCAGGGAGAATAGCTGATCCGCTGGGCGCGTTGTTGGGTTGCGTCAGTAAGCAGTTTGCGGTGCAGACCACCGCAGGCGTGCAGGGCTACCACATGGTCGTCGGGTGCTATTTCTGAACGGGCTGAAGCATCGAGCACATCCATTTTTTTTAGACGGACCGGTTTGAGCTCCTGTTGGGCGAGCTGATTGCCGGCCTCGATAAGCGCAGTGTCGATTTCCAGCCCGCGGGCCTCGCGCTGGCTCAGTTGATACAGGTAGCGGCTCAGATGGCCTTTGCCACAACACCACTCCAGTGTCGGTTGGTATAGCGGGCTCAGTGCCAGGGCAAAGCGTTCAATCTGCTGCCATTTTCTTCCTGGGACAAAACGCGGTGCAGGTGTCGTTTGCGCAGGTTCAAACTTCGCAATGTCAGTAAGCCGCGATATGTCATTGCACAGGGTTGGAAAATGACGATGAAACAGCTCAAGCAGTGCGTCATCGTTAGCTTGCGCGTCGGCGATGGCATCGTCACCGACCTTGTCCAGAAAAGCCACGTCATCCGCCCAGGGCGGTGTGCTGACAAAGGGCTGGCATTGCCAGTAGTCACGGTGACTGTGGAGCAGGGCGTCGAGTGCCAGAAACTGCGTCCGATAGTGAGCCATTAATTTGCATGAGCCGGTAAAGGGCGCATTCTAACAGCCGGGCGAGGCGCCCGGTAGGCAATTTTTTGGTGTGAAAACCGCAGGTTTTGCAATACGTATAAGGTGCTGTAGCCTATATTGGTCAATACGGATTACCAGCCATTTCATTTGTCTGTCATAGCGGGAGTTTACGGATGAGCAAAAACCCTTTTAGCGCCAGCCTGCAGTCCAATAATGAGAGCTACCGTTACTACGCTTTCGAAAAGCTGGGTGACGCGCGCTACAAGCGCCTACCCAATTCGCTTAAGGTGCTGCTGGAGAACCAGCTGCGTTTCTTTAATCAGTCCGCCAGCCAAAGCGATATTGATGCTTTTCTCAATTGGGTAGACAAACCCCAGCAGGGTACCGATATCAACTTCTCACCAGCGCGGGTGTTGATGCAGGATTTCACTGGTGTGCCTGCCATAGTCGATTTGGCGGCGATGCGTGAGGCCGTTGCCCGGCGCGGTGGTGATGTGTCGGTGATTAGCCCGCAAGTCCCTGTGGATCTGGTAATAGATCACTCTGTCAGCGTGGATCACTATGCCTCAGCGCGAGCATTCAACGATAACGTGAAGCTGGAGATGGAGCGCAATGGCGAGCGCTACCGGTTTCTGAAGTGGGGCAAGCAGGCCTTTAAAAACTTTCAGGTGGTACCGCCGGGTACCGGTATCTGCCACCAGGTTAACCTCGAATACTTGGGCAAAGTTGTGTGGCAGCGTGATGCTGACGGTGTTCGCGAAGCGTATCCCGATACGCTGGTGGGGACTGACAGCCACACGCCCATGATCAACGGTTTGGGCGTGCTCGGCTGGGGTGTGGGCGGAATCGAAGCCGAGGCTGCACTGTTGGGGCAGCCGGTATCGATGCTATTGCCGGAAGTCATCGGTGTGGCATTGACCGGAAAGCTCAAGGCAGGTGTGACCGCTACCGATCTGGTGCTCACGGTGGTGGAAATGTTGCGCAAGCACGGTGTGGTGGGCAAGTTTGTAGAATTTCACGGTCCCGGCTTAGCAGATTTGGCGGTAACGGATCGCGCGACCATTGCCAACATGACACCGGAATTTGGCGCGACCTGCGGTTTCTTTCCCGTGGATGAAAAAGTGATCGAGTATCTGCGTCTTACTGGCCGCGATGAGGCGACGTTGCAGTTGGTGGAAGACTACAGCAAGGCGCAGAACCTGTGGCGGGACGATGATGCCGAGCTGGTGTTCAGCGCGGAGCTCACCTTGGATCTGGGCACGGTGGAGCCGAGCTTGGCCGGACCGAAGCGACCGCAGGATCGGGTTACACTGAGCGGCCTAAAATCGGCCATTACCGAGTGTATTCACGAATTTGACCGTCGCGAAAATGACGAAATACCCGTGCCGGAAATGGGCTTTACCATGCCCGAGGGCGCGGTCGTTATTGCGGCGATTACCTCCTGTACCAATACCTCTAACCCGGATGTCATGCTGGCCGCAGGGTTGATGGCCAGAGCGGCTAACAAGCGTGGGCTGAAGGTGAAGCCCTGGGTGAAAACGTCGCTGGCGCCGGGCTCCAAAGTGGTAAGTGATTATTTTGCGCAAAGCGGTTTGCAAGTGGATCTGGATGCCTTGGGCTTCAATCTGGTCGGCTATGGCTGTACCACCTGTATCGGCAACTCGGGACCACTGCCTGAGGCTATCGACAAAGCGATCGCCGACCAGCATGCGGTGGTGAGTGCGGTGCTGTCCGGTAACCGTAATTTTGAGGGGCGTATCCACAACAATGTACGTGCTGCCTGGCTTGCATCACCGCCGCTGGTGGTGGCCTATGCGCTGGCGGGCACTACGGTAATTGATCTGCATTCTGAGCCGCTAGGCCAGGATGCAGACGGCAAGCCGGTGTATCTGCTGGATATCTGGCCCAGTAACGACGAAATTCAGGCGGTGCGTAAATCCATCGACGGAGAGATGTTTCAGTCTGCCTATGCTGGTGTATTTGAAGGCACTGATGTTTGGAAGGCACTGGATGCGGGGTCCGGTAAGACCTACGGTTGGGACGATGAGTCTACCTATATTCACTGCCCGACCTTCTTCGATGATTTGGGTGAACCCTTACAGGAATTCCCCGTGGTGAAAAGCGCGCGGATTCTCGCGCTGCTGGGTAACAGTGTGACTACCGACCATATTTCGCCAGCCGGTGCCATCGCTCTAGAAAGCCCTGCCGGGAAATATCTGCGGGAGAAGGGCGTGGAGCCCAAGGATTTCAACTCGTACGGCTCCCGCCGAGGCAATCATGAAGTGATGATGCGCGGAACCTTTGCCAATGTGCGTCTACGCAACAAGATGGTGGACCGGGAGGGTGGTTACACCCGGTTTATGCCTGCGGGCGAAGAGATGAGTATTTATGATGCGGCGATGAAATACCGCGAGGAGAATACACCGCTGGTGATCTTTGCCGGCGAACAGTACGGCACCGGTTCCAGTCGGGACTGGGCGGCAAAGGGCACTAACCTGCTGGGCGTGAAGGCAGTGATTGCGGAAAGTTTTGAGCGCATTCACCGCTCGAATCTGGTTGGGATGGGCGTGTTGCCGCTGCAGTTGGACAACGATAGTGAAATGTTGCAGTTACACGGTGACGAAACCGTCGATATTGTGCCGCTGGAAGATATTCTTGAGCCGGGGATGAAGGTTAAGATTATTGTCAGTCGCAACGATGGCAATCGCCATGAAGCGTTGGCGCGTTGCCGTATCGATACGGTTAGTGAGATGGATTACTTCCGTCACGGCGGAATCTTGCATTACGTACTGCATCAACTGCAGAGCGATGCATAGCTGTCGCGGGGCCTGCCGTTACGTAACAACGTGAACGCGCAGGCCTGGCTTCTGGGGTTTAATTATCGTTTTTGCGTTTAGCTGGTTTGCCCGCGGGCTTTCCCTGGCCCTTGCTGTCTGAAAATTTCTTCTTGTCGGCGGCTGGGCGTTTCTTGGGTCCCTTTTTGGGGCCGCTGCCTTTGCGCGGCTTTTCGTCGCCAGCTCGCTCCAGCATCATCGGCTGTTGTCGCACGCGTACTTTGCGCAGTTGTGCCAGCAGGTCGTTGGGCATACCCTCGGGTAGATCGATCAGGCTGTAATCCTGGAAGATACGAATACGCCCGATATACCGGTTTTCAATGCCGGCTTCATTAGCGATGGCACCAACGATGTCGCCCTTGCCAACGTTGTGTTGCTTGCCTACCGCCAGGCGGAAGGTTTCCATGGCGACGTCTTCGGGCGCAAGGGTTGGCTCGTGGAGCACTCTGTCGCCACTGCGTTCTTTGCCTTCACCTCGGCCATCTTTGCGCGCGGGGGGCGGCACAATGGGGCGTTCGCTCTGGGCCATAAAAGCCAGCGCTGCGGCCACGCTGGCCGGGTCCGCACCGGTATCGGCCAGATAGCTGTCGAGCAGATCGGTGAAGAAACTCAGATCTTCACTTTCCAGTGTACTGCTGATGATGTCCTTGAACTGATCAATGCGTTTCAGGTTCACCGCTTCGCGCGATGGCAGTTCCAGCCAATTCACAGTTTGTCCGGTAACGCGCTCAATGGTTTTCAACATGCGTTTTTCGCGCGGCGCCACAAACAGGATGGCCTTGCCGCTGCGACCGGCGCGGCCGGTACGACCAATACGGTGGGTGTAGGCTTCGGCATCGTAGGGAATGTCGAAATTGATTACGTGGGTCACGCGGCTTACGTCTATGCCGCGCGCGGCCACATCGGTGGCGACCACAATATCAATGCGTTCAGTTTTCAGGTGTTCGATGGTGCGTTCGCGTAGCTGCTGGGTCATGTCACCATTGATAGCGCCGGTGCGATAACCGCGGGCTTCGAGTTTTTCCGCTAGCTCTACCGTTTGGTTTTTGGTGCGTACAAACATGATCACCCCGTCGAAGTCTTCCACTTCGAGGATGCGCGTCAGGGCGTCGAGCTTATTGGTTCCGGAGACCTGCCAGGCCCACTGCTCAATACGGGCTACGGCGCGTTTCTCGGGCTCGATGGCCACGGTGACGGGGTCGTTGAGATACTGCTTAGTTATTTTGCGAATCGGCGGTGGCATGGTTGCTGAAAACAGCGCAACCTGGCGCTGTTTGGGGGTTTGATCGAGAATCCAGGTGACGTCGTCGATAAAGCCCATGCGCAGCATCTCGTCAGCTTCGTCTAGTACGACAGTTTTTAGTGCGTCGAGCGATAGTGTGCCGCGTCGCAGATGGTCCATGACTCGGCCGGGCGTACCTACGATCACGTGTACGCCTTCACGCAGGGCTTTAAGCTGCTGGCCCATGCCCTGGCCGCCATAAACAGGCAATACGCGAAAGCCGGGCAATTTGGCGGCGTAAGTTTTAAAGGCTTCTGCCACCTGAATCGCCAATTCTCGTGTGGGAGCCAGAATCAGTGCCTGCGGCTTGCGGACGGAAGCGTTAATCTGGGCAAGCACGGGCAGGGCAAAGGCCGCCGTTTTGCCGGTTCCGGTTTGGGCTGTGCCCAGCAGGTCTTTACCCTCAAGCAGGCTGGGAATGGCTTGAGCCTGAATGGGAGATGGTTGTTCGTAGCCAACCTGAGCAAGCGCGTCGAGTAGGCTGGAGGGGAGGCCGAGGTCCGCAAAAGTGGCGGGGGCAGTTTGGGTCATCAATTCTTCCTGGTGGTTCGGGCTGACGGGTTCATTGTACAGAACCGTAGGCGGGGCGGGCAAAAGGGCGAAAATTGTACGCGAAATAACCATGTCTGGCCAGACAATTCTGCGCCATGTCCTTGACTCGCCACCATAAAGTGGCGGATGCTGATTGTGTATTTGCTAGGAGAAAGTGACATGGCGGTGTGTTTGCGTCTGATTGTAATGGCTTTGCTGGCTACCGTAACTGCCTGTGGAGGCGGCGGGGGATCTGGCGGCGACGATGCGCCCGCTCAGAGCGAGACAGCGACTGCGCAGGAAGCGACGGTGACGCAAGACCCGGTAACGCAGCAATCGTCGGCTACCGCGACAGACTTTCAGGTATACAAAAGCCCAACCTGCGGTTGCTGTGGCGAATGGGTGGATTACATGCAGCGCGAAGGTTTTAGCACAGCAGTGCATCACCCGGACAACCTCGATGTCGTAAAGCTTGAACGCGGCATACCGTCCCAGTTTCAATCCTGTCATACCGCTGTATCAGAACAGGGATATGTTTTTGAAGGGCATATACCAGCGCGTGATATTCGCGACTTTCTGGCGTCACCCCCCCAGGACGCTATTGGTCTGGTGGTGCCGGGCATGCCAGTGGGCAGCCCCGGAATGGAGGTGGGAGACCGCTTCAGCCCCTACAACGTTTTATTGCTCAAGAAAGATGGCAGCACTGAGGTTTTTCGACATGTGGCCACTGCCGATCAGCAATAACAGGCTGTTCTGTGCGCATACCTAGTCTGATTTGCCCGGTGTTTTCAGGCGTGCAAGCTGGGATTTAAGCTTGTCGGTCGCGGAGCTGACCGCACGGGCAAGTTTTACTGAGGTCCGATTTTCATATTCGAATTTTTCCAATGCGGCGCGTTCGGCTTCGAGTGCGCGCCGCTCACGCGCTTCCTCTTCTCGCTGCAGCTCGAGTTTTTCCCGCAATTT
This sequence comes from Litorivivens sp., assembly GCF_057445395.1. Taxonomy (NCBI): domain Bacteria; kingdom Pseudomonadati; phylum Pseudomonadota; class Gammaproteobacteria; genus Litorivivens; species Litorivivens sp. The sequence goes on along the minus strand of NZ_JBVBUV010000018.1, from coordinate 40,207 downwards.
ACGGCGAGCTTCTTTGGATAACTCGCCGCCAAACAGATTGACCGGCTGGCGCAGTATATAGCGACCCAGCGTATCGAGAAAATCGTCGTTGAATTTACTGGGAACAATGCGAGCCGATTTTACGCCTGAAGCATCGAAATTCCTGAAAATGACGCTAAGGTTTTTGTTTTCGAGGTTGGCCTTGATTGCCACGCGAATGGGAATGGGGCCAATGACCTTGAAGCGTGCACTTGCCAGATCAAAGCGCGCGTCTTTGCTGTCGGTGCGTTCATACTTCATGTCGAACTTGTCGAGTAGCTTGGAGTGTCGCAGCACCTCGGCTTTGCCTTTTATGTCAAATTCGATCGGTTCGGGCAGGTGGGCTTTGCAGCGCAGTTCCAGTTGCGTGGGCTCTTCACTGCTATCGATAATAATTGAGTAGTCGCTCTGCAGGCAGGTGACCTGGCCATCTTCAGGTAGCAGCGCGTAATTGGCGGTGCATTCTTCGTTGACCTCTTTCAGGTGCTCCACCAGCTGTTGAAAGAAGTTGTAGGCCTGGTGCATCCGGGGCCGCAGTTCTTCGCGGTAGAAATCGGCGAGTTCGGCTTCGAGCGCGGCAAGCCGCTCGGATTGCGTACGCTGTTCCTCAGCTTTTTCTCGTAGTTCGTCCAGTAAACCCATTAGCACATGCCGAGTGTGAATTTTTCACAAATGATAGCGGTTAGTCGGCCAGCTGTGAATACGAGATGACCCTGATCATCGGCGGCTGTATAGCCGGAAATCCGTGTGTTGCCAAAGCTGGCCGACATGGACGAGCAGGCCAGTCAGCATCAGGCTTAGCCACCACTCAAATGCATTTTCGAGCCGGTCGTAAGCGTCTCCCAGCAGCGCATCCAGTAGCAGTGAGATCAGGGCAACGCCAAGCGTGACGGCGCTGGCGCGGGTGAGTACACGCCCCAGCTGGGGCTGGTGACTGCGGAAAAGCGCTTTTGCCAACAGCACAAAGTTGACGAAATTGAGGCCAAAAAAGAGCACGACGCCGAAACGGCGTAGCGTGCGAAAACCGTCGCCGCTATGACCTAGAACAAGGGTATAGACCAGTAGCGCCAGGCTGGCAACGCTGGCAATGGCAATCAGGCCGGCTTGTCGTTGGCCGATAGTTGTCAGCCAGTGTGTGTTCAGGTACCAGAATAGCCAGAGTAAAACGGCGGCTGGGATCATGCCGCCTTTGAAGACAAAGTAGGCGAGGCCGTGGCGGCCGCTGTGGCTGATGCTGATGCAGTCTGCCCAGTACGGATTGCACCAGCTAATAAAGCCTTCCCAGCCGGTTATGGCAAAGCTGGTATGCAAGGTAGCCAGAAGCAACAGCGCAGTGGCCCAGGGTAGATGCCAGCAGCGAATGGTCATGCTCGAATTATATGCCAATTCGGGCGTATCGGCCGCCTGTTAGCCCTGAGTGACAGCGTCCAGCAGCTCCGTGACGGGCTGATTGGGACGGATGAAGATGCCCTCGCACTCTGCGGTAACAATGCCGCCGGCTTCAATTTTTCCGTGCACAAAGGTCTTGCGGCCTTCGGCTCGGTCGATCCAGGCAGACAGTTTCAGCGCCATATTGAGTGGCGTTGGTCGACGGTACTTGATGGTAAGCGTGCCGGTCATACCCGGATGGCCACCCATAAACTGCGCCATACCGAGAAACTCGTCGAACAGTGCGGCGACAAAGCCGCCGTGAACACAGCCCGGTGGCCCTTCATAGCGCCACCCCATGGTCACGCGGGCGTAGGCGGTATCGCCCTCGGCCCACATTTCCAGCGGCGGTGCGATGGGGTTGCTGTGTCCACACAGAGGGCCCACTTCCTGAAACACCTCGCTAAAGGTGCCTTCACTGGCTTCGACGTAGCCGTTTCGCCCGTAGACGCGCGGCGCTTGGGTAAGCTGTTCGGTGGCGATTTGCAGCCACTGCGTCATCTCTGTCATCTGCTCGGGCGAGGGCGTTGATGTCATCATCGCCTCGGCGAAATCACGCATGGCTTGCGCCATTTCGCGTTTGGCTTCCCAGTGGGGCGTCGCTGGTGTACGCGATTCCAATGGCAGGAAAGGGTTGTGCAAATCTTCGAGCATACGGCGTCCTGAGCTATTGTCGGAGCCTGCTGGCATATCAGCCATAATGCCACTTCCGGGCGGGTTCGCCATTTTGATAGTCAATGGATTGAACATCAAACCAGATCGGCAGCAGGTGTCTTACGTAGAAAGAATGGACAATGGTACCCCCTTCATCCAGGTCTTCGTATTCTTTAATCTGAATCTCGTTATTCACCGCCTGCATTGCCTTCGCTTTGGCGAGCAGGGCATCGACTTCTTCGCGGCTGTCAAACAGTAGCCCCAGATGGTCGTAGCCCGGTGATTGCATGGGTTCGGGGCTTTCAGCGAGAAGGATAAACTGACTGACATCCTCGTCCAGCATCAGCAAGAGTGCCTTCTGATCCATGATGTCGATTTCCAGTGTGTTCCAGCCAAACAGGTCGCGGTAAAAATCGGTGATTTGCTGTTTTTTGGCAGGCGTGAGTGCGCCTTCGGCAAAGGTTAATTCCATGTGGTTCAGACGCATGGGCATAGGGGGCTACTCCTTATGGTTTTACTGGAGTGTGGCATAGCCGTTGGCCGACAAAAATTACTGACTGTTTAATCTACCTACCAGGATAAGGGAGAGGGGGAGACTGCCATCGCTGGCGGATGGGGCGAGTTCTTGTTCGATAGTAAAGTTATGGTTTTGGAACAAAGCGCGCCAGTCGTTGAGGGTGCGGAAGTACCAGGGGGCGGGTTGCTGGAAATCTTCGGAAAAGCCAGCCCAGGAACCGTCCTGCCAGCCGCTTGAGGTATGCGTGGTGGCATGAGGGTGCAGGGTTTGCACAACGAGGTGGCCGCCGTGTGACAGCAACTCTGCCATCGCGGCAAAGACTAACTCTGTTGCACCTTTGCCGATGAGTGAAAAATTGCATACTGCGCAGTCAAATCGTTGAGAAAAGTCGGCGTCGGAAAGGTCTTCATAGCGCAGACAGCGGTAGTGTCCGCCCTTTTCGCGCGCCGCGCTGACCAGAGATTCAATGGCATCAATACCTAGGCAATCGCAGCCCTGCGCACGCATCGTCCGGCACAGCCAGCCTTCGCCGCAGCCGACATCGAGCAGGCTCGATGGGGCCAGCTCGGTTAAGGTGCTAATGATGGCCTGATTGGTCACCTGTTCGCGGCTGGCAATCTGTCGTTCGCGCACCGCACGCACCCAGGGGGATGCGTTGATTTCCCAAGAGGCGAGAATGGCCTGATCGCGCTGGCCGTCGCTAGCCATGGTTTAGCGCTGCGCCTGCAGGAACCTGATCATGGCTGTGTTTGTTTCCTCCGCCTGATCAATGTTGACCCAGTGTTCGGCGCCGTCAATGCCGACAATCTCTGCTTGTGGAATCTGGCGCGCCGCAATCTTTGCGTTGTAATAAGGAAAGCTGCTGTCCTGGCGTCCCCAGATCATCATCACGGGTAACGACGTTTTGCCCAGGGCACTCCAGCCCCGGGTATTGTCCAGCACAGGTGAATGCCGCAAGGTGGACAGGGCAGCGCGGGTGACACCCGGAAACTGACCGTAGACCTTCCAGTAAGCCATTGCCCAGTCATTTTCCTCGCGGTTGAGCAGGTAGTTGCTGATTTTGGAACTCAAAATGGATTTGCCCGCGTAATAGAAAACGTACTCGCCAGCAAATGGAGTTTTTACCAGTTGCTGCAATTTTTCCTGGCCATCAGGCCAGCCTGCGGGGCCGGTAAGCACCAAACTGCTCACCGCCGAAGGATTCTTCACAGCATAGTCGCTGGCCAGCACGCAGCCAAACGAGGAGCCAACCAGATGTACCGGATTCGTGAGCCCGAGCTCAGCGCGCAGGCTGTCCAGTTGTTCGTGGAACAGTGGTGGCGTGTAGGGGCGCAGCGGACGATCCGAAAGGCCGCGACCAAATAGATCGTAGGCCACCACGTGAAAACCAGCTGCCGCCAGCGCGTCGACATTGGGCTGCCAGGTTTCCAGATAGCCGTTGAAACTGTGAATCAGTATGACTGTGGGATTGTTCGGGTTGCCCCAGGTTTGATAGCGGGTTTTACCGTGTTTGGACTGGATGGTTTTGGCGCCAACCTGTTCCCGGTATTCCTGCAGCGCGGTATTGCGCTCTAGTTTGGGCGCCAGCAGGGGTAAAACCAGTAGCGCGGCAACAACAATAAAACCCAGCAGTAAACGCAAAATCACACCTCCCTAGAGAAGGCGTGAGTATACCGACAAAATGACGTCCGGGTTAACCGCTGCCGCGGCTCATTAGCTGCAGTTTAGTAGCCGCACATTTCAGGCAGGTAGCTGCTGGATTGTTTGCTTAACCAGGGTTGGCCCGGCCGCGCATGGCGTGGCGAGTTATGCAGACGTGTGTCCAGCTCGTCGACCACTTCGGCCCAGTCGGCGTCATCGCTGATGGCTTCACGCAGAAATTCTGCCTGTGCGGGCGACCAGAATGCGGCGTCGGGTAATGGCATTTCCCTCGGCAGAGGCTGGTGGCTGTTTATGAAATGCTCAACATCCTTGTCATCATCGGGCAGTCCGAGTTGCCTGAAAAGGGTGTTCATGCTGTGGACAATGGGTTCCATATAAACAGTTACTCCCTCTGGGTGATAGGATGAGGTGCGGTTAAGGCAGAGACAGCTGCCAATCCGCTTTAATTGTGACTTGATCATAACAAAGTATGGCGTGGGGTCTTGGATCAAAGTGCTCTATAGAGAGGACTGCTTATAAGCTTGAGTTTCAAGCCCCGAACGTTGGCATCAAGTGCTACTGACAAGCCGAACATTGCATTGGAGAGGTACCCTTTATGGATATGACAGTCTATCTGCCCCGGATTCTCCGGGTGGGCGGCGGCGCGCGCCACGAGCTGGGCAAGGTGTTGGCTGACCTGGGCTTGTGTCGGCCGTTTCTGGTGATTGATGCCTTTCTGTTGGGGCAGGGGCATGGTGCAGCGCTGGAAAGTTCACTGGCTGAGCAGGGGCTGCCACTGCGGCAGTTTTCCGGGGTGGTGCCAGATCCGACTACCGAGTCTATCGATGCCGGTCTGGTTGAGCTGCGCGGCGGTGACCATGACTGCGTGATTGCACTGGGTGGCGGCAGCGCGATTGATACCGCCAAATTTATGGCCGTGATGGCCAATCGCAGTGGCAAGTTACGCGATTACAAAGTACCCGTGACGATTGATGATGGTTTACCGGTGATCGCGATTCCATCAACGGCAGGTACCGGCTCCGAAGCAACCCGGGCGGCAGTGGCAACCGACTCCGAAACCGAGGAGAAAATGCTTTGTATGGGGCTGGGGCTGATGCCGGTCGCGGCGCTGGTTGACTATGAGCTGTCCGTGACCATGCCGTATCGATTAACGGCGGATGCGGGTATCGACAGCCTGTGCCATGCGTTGGAAGCCTTTGTGAGCCGAAAGGCCAACCCGTTTACAGACCCGATTGCGCTGGCTTGTATGTCGAGCATTGTTAAGTATCTGCCGGTTGCCTGTGAACAGCCCGACAATCTGGAGGCGCGAGCGGCCATGATGCATGCGGCCACTCAGGGCGGCATCGCGTTTTCCAATGCGTCGGTCACGCTGATTCACGGAATGAGCCGACCGATTGGCGCGCATTTTCATGTGCCGCATGGCCTGAGTAATGCGATGTTGCTACCCGAGATAACCGCCTGGTCTATTGACGGTGCCAGATCACGCTACGCCGAGGCCGCGCGGGCAATGGGTTATGCGAAGCTTGAGGATAATGATGGCGCGGCTGCGGATAAGCTGGTTGCGGGTTTGCGTGCGCTGTGTAGTGCGCTGAAAGTGCCGGGCCCTGCGGAGTTTGGTATTGCGCAAACCCAGTGGCAAAGCTTGCTGCCATTGATGGCGGAACAGGCGCTTGCCTCAGGCTCGCCGGCCAATAATCCGAGGATTCCTGATAAGGGTGAGATTATTGCGCTCTACGAGAGGGTTTGGGCGGCCTAATGGCCGCCCTGGGTGTCGCGGGTTTTAGAAGCGCAGGCTGGCGCCGAGGTTAAAGCCGTTCACTTCAATATCGTCATCGTCGTACAGGGAAATGTACTCCGCAAACAGGTCTACATTGTTCTGTAGTTTTGCGCTCAGGCCCAGACCGTAGCTGATGTCGTCATCGTCGTCGTCGCCGAAATTGGTGTCGATGCTGGTTTCGGCTACGCCGAGCAGGCCGTAGAGTGTTACCACGTCAGAAATGGGCAGCATCGGTTTGGCATAAATGCCGATAAAATCTTCGATTTCGACGGTGAAAGGCCCTTTGGTGTCGTCATCAACGCCGAAGCCCAGGCGGCCTTCCAGTGCAAAATTGGGGTTGAGCGTTGCGCCAAAGGTCAGGTTGAGAGTTGGGGTGTCAAAGTCGGTAGTCCCGGCTTCTGTTTCCAGCAGGCCGTAAGAGGCGCTTCCATACATTTCGCTCATGGCTGACGCTGACAGGCTCAGGGCAATGGCAGCAATTCCGAGTTTGGCTTTCATTCAGTCCTCCACACATCACGGTTAGGTGGTGCGAGTCTGCCCTAAATTGGGGCGGCATTCAGTGGAAAACTGTGTGAATTTGCCTCAAAGAGCTCATGGAACTTATTCAATTAATGAGAAAAAGTGCCCGCGCTTCCTAGCGGCGGGCTCTGCGGCAGGTTGGGCGCGGGTTAGAAGGTTTTGCGTAGCTCAACACCGTAAAAGCGCGGATTTCCTAGAGCCTGAGCGAAGGTGCCGATAGAGTCCCCGGTGGCTACAGCGCCAATGTCGTAACGTTCATCGGTGGCGTTTTTTACATACGCAGAAATGCTCAGGTCGTCCTCGTTGTTATTCCAGGTAACCCGGGCATCGACCAGAGTGTAGGCGTCTGAGTAGACGCCTTCAGGGTTGGTGTGACGAACATCCCAGGACCCGTTATCAAACCCAAGGTAAATCTCGCTCTTGTAGCTGAAATCAATGCGCGGCGTAATCAGCCCGACTGGCGTGACAAAAGTGTACTGCATACCCAGTGAGGCTGTTTGCTCTGGTGATACCGGAAACTGCTCGTCGCTGCGATCAATCTCCACGCTGCGCCCCTGAGTAGCCAGTGCCGTGAGGTCCTGGTCAACGAACTCTTTAAATTTGTAATTGTTGTTGCTGTAGCTCAGGGTCACCATCATTTGCGCGGTGGGGATCCACATAAGCTCGAGCTCGCCGCCTTCAATCACCGATTCACCGGCGTTCTGTGAGGTTACTACGAGGGTGTTCGCGGAATCTGTTTTCACTGTGATCAGCTGCATATCTTCAAAGATCATGGAATACAGTGCGATATTGAGACGCACCGAGCGCTCAAATGCATCGATTTTTACCCCAATTTCCCGATTTTCAAGTTTTTCGGGGTCAACTACGACCAGTCCATCTTGGCCGCTGGGCTCCAGAAAACCGGATTTGAACCCGTTACTCCAGGTGCCATACACCAGCAGTGAATTCAACGCATTGTCATCGAGCCATTCGCTGGGCACAAACCAGGAAGCCGACGCCATGGGGGTAAACTGACTGAATGTTGAATCGCGCTTGTCGTATTTTGGTGCGCTCAGTGGTGAGCTGATATCCGGGTGGCCAACGGCGTTCTTGAGGATCTGGTTGGCAATGCGAATGGGGTCCTGCAACCAGGCGCCGTTAAAGGTATGGATGGCAAGGTCGGGATACAAGGTATTGAAGCGTGGATCGGCGCCAACGATGGCGCTGACAGCCGCGTTGTCTGCAATCTGGGTGACGAGTTTTGATTCGCGCTGTTCTTCGGTGTAGCGTCCGCCCACGGTCAGCTCCAGGTTTTCGGTGATATGCCAGGTGGCTTGGGAAAAAACCGCGCTGGTCTGACCCTCGATTTCGAAATTCTGCCGTGTATCCAACGGCAACAATGCCGCCACAATGGGTAGCGGGGTGCCAATGATCTGCGGCAGCAGTGATGGCGGTGTGCCTGCATACTGACCACCCAACAGCCCTGCCAGCACCACGGCATCGACGCCAATGATAGGGTCGGAAGTGAGGAAGGTTTCTGATTTGTATTCATGCTGCCAGAATACGCCGGCGGTGTAATCGACACGGCTTTCCATCACGCTGCCATTGAGTTGGAGTTCCAGTGTCAGGGAATCCTGGTCGCCTTCGCCGAGTATGACGGCTTTTTGATATTCCTCCGGACCTGCGTCGTCGCTATTGGTCTGGGGCCCTGTTTTCAACGCGTCCCGATAACCCACAATGGCCTTCAGGTCGTGTGTGTCGCTGAGTGCCCAGTCAAAGGTGGCGCCAAACATCAGGGTGTCGAGTTTTTTGGTCTGCCGCTGGCTGGCGCCCATGTTGGTGGTTAGATCCGGCAGTGTGTCGCGATCATTGGCCGCGCAGTTGTCTTTGTAGGCGCGGGGGTTGGCGGGATCGGTATCGCCGGGCCATAAGATACCCAGGCCATTTACAAACAGTGCGTTTTCGTTGACCAGTTTGCAGTGATAGGAGGGATAGCGCTCATCAATTTTGCCGAGAAAGGTGAAAGTATCAAAGGTTAGCTCGTCGCTGATCAACCATCGGGTCTGAAAAATTGCGGAGAGACGATCCACCGACTGGTTGTTCGAGGTGGACAGATCTTTAATAAATCCGTCGCGGCGATGGCTGTTGAACGCGATGCGGGTATAGAAGTCGTCATTCACCGGAAAGTCATAGGCAGCGCGAATACGCTGATCATTGTAGTTGCCCAGTGCCACTTCGACGTAGCCCTGCTGTTCTTCCGAGGGCTTGGTCAGGGTGAATACCAGAGCGCCGCCGGTATTGTTTTTGCCGAACAAAGTGCCTTGAGGACCGCGCAGAACCTGCACGCTGTCGATATCGATGGTATCGAGTAATTGGCCATCAGCGCGGGGTATGAAGATGCCGTCCAGATAGACGCTGACCGACGGATCTTGCCGTATCAGGCCAGCCCGCTGTCCGATACCGCGAATAAATATCTGGGTGCTGGTGCTGTCGTTGATTTGTAGGCTGGGGACTGATTTGGTGAGCTCGGTGGTATTCACGATGCCCTGAGCACGGAGATCGTCGCCGCTGATAGCAGTGACCGCAACCGGCGTTTCCTGAATGCTTTCGGCGCGCTTACGCGCGGTAACTACAACCTCTTCCAGTGCTCCGGAGAAGTTACGCTTACTACTGGCAGTTTGCTGACTGGTGTCGGTCTGTTGCGCATTTACAAGCTGGCAGACAAGGGTGATCGTGGCAGCAAGACCCGCCGACGCAATTCGATTCATGGTGGGCTTTCCCTAGGGCAGGGGAGGCTTTCCCCTGGCAGCTGATTATTGGAATTATGTTGGCTGCTAGGATCTCGCAGCCATAGCTATTCTAGGAAGTGGAGAGACTCTGAGAATCACCCGTTTAGGTGAGTTGAGGTTCTGTCTGCTCTGACGCGCTCTGGGTCGCGAGTGAGTCGTCTGATGTATTTGGGTTGTCGCCGTTTGCGGTCGCGGTTTGGTGAGACAGGCGGCGTGGCTCAGCGTCATCGGTGTTTTTGATATGGCTAGTGCCACTGAAGTGGCCGCCGGGTTCGATGACCAGCTCGGTAACAAAGATTTCGCCAATTACGCGCCCGCCGCTGACAATTTCCAGTCGCTCGGCATCTATGGTGCCGTCTACGCAACCGCTGATCACAACTTTTTTGGCTTGGATTGCGCCGTCAAACTCGCCACCCTTGCCGACAGATACATTCAGGCTCGAATTGACCTTGCCTGACATTCTGCCGTCCAGATGAAAGTCGTCGTTTAGTTGGAGATCACCGACAATCTTGGTTCCGCTTGCAACAACAGTCGTTCCGGGCTGATCACTGCTTTCCTTACCGACTCGGCCAAGGATTCCCATTTAATATGCTCCGCTCGTTCGAAGATGACATCATAATTCTCGAACGACCACTCCGTAAATGGTTTTGGATCAAGTCTGCGGTGCAGGTAGCGAACTTCGTAGTGCAGATGAGGGGCGCTGCTCATGCCGGTATTGCCCGTATGGCCAATCAGATCGCCACGTTGAACGTAATCGCCGGTTTTGACCAGAATTTTGCTGAGGTGACCATAGGTTGAGCTGAATCCATAGTTGTGGTTCAGCTTGATCATATTCCCCAGACCGCTGCTTTTGTGGGGGGCTGCCCACTCAACAACGCCACTAGCAGTGGCAAAAATAGGGGTGCCGATTGCCGCACTCATATCCAGCCCGCCGTGCATTGCTTTGCGGTTTAGGACGGGATGCATACGCATGCCGTATTTGCTGGTCAGCCGGGTGTCCTGTAGCGGCATGCCGCTGGGGATGGATTCCAGCATCAGCCGCTTTTGTTGGGCTGTGATATTGGCCGTATCGAGCCTTTCGCCAATCGTGCTGTTGGGCTCAGGCTTCAGACCAATCAGAATTTCCAGGTCGCCCAGCTCTTCGTGAACCTTAGTCAGTGCTGCGGCTTTTTCATCGACAGCATGGAGTAGGGAACGTTGCTTGTTCAGTAGTTGCTGGTTCTGGTATTTAATGTGGGCCTGATATTCTTCCAGTGATTGCAGATTGCTGTTCAGCGCGGCAACTTTGGCCGAGAGAAAGTAAATTGACAACCCGCCTGCTACGAAACCCAGTGTGACCACGGTGCCAACTGCGCCAAGTATGCGGCGCATTAGCTGGCTAAAGTTGAAATGGCGTGCGCCTCGATAATCTGTAATGGTGACGGTATATCTGTCTCGCATTGATTAAACTCTTGTTTTCGCACATCTTGTCGCTGAACTTGTTGCGTCTTACCTTTGACACAAAATTCTGTCGGTAATATTACCTATTATTGGGCTATTGTGACCTAGCTCACGGTATTGCGCAATCTTTAATCAGGTGTGTCGCACGGTCGCGTTTTCGGGAAAGGGGTGCAAGGCGCTATCGTTAAAGTGTTAGTCTGGCAGCAAAATTCGCTGAAACCGCCGAACTCAAAGGGTTTGACGGCATAGAACTGGAGAATGGCGACTTTGAGTGAGCATGTGAATGCTGAATTTTTGCGCCTATGGGTGTTCGTTCTAGTCTTGCTGTTGATGTCTGGCTGGGAAAGCTGGCGACCTTTTCGGCCGCGACCCCGTGGTGGACGGCGCTGGACCAATCTGCTGTTGGCGGTAGTTGATGCGGGGGTTTTGCGCCTGTTTTTTCCAATGTTGGCGGTGGGTGTGGCGCACTGGGCGACGCAAACCGGGTTCGGGGTACTCAATATCATCACGATGCCGGTCTGGTGTGCGGTGGTGTTATCGCTATTGCTGCTGGACCTACTTGTGTACTGGCAACACCGCTTGTTTCATCGGATCCCCGTGTTTTGGCGAATGCACGCGATGCATCACAGTGATGTTCAGTTTGATGCCTCCACCGGACTGCGTTTTCACCCGTTGGAAATTGTTGTTTCGATGTTGCTGAAAATGGGCGTGGTGGCGGTGTTAGGCGCGCCACTATTGGCAGTGCTGCTGTTTGAGATGCTGCTCAATGCCAGTGCGCTCTTTAATCATGCCAATATCAAGTTGCCGACGCGGTTTGAGTATTACTTGCGCGGGCTGATTGTGACGCCGGATATGCATCGCATTCACCACTCGGTGAACCCTGCGGAGCACCATCGCAATTTCGGCTTTATGCTGTCGGTGTGGGATCGGCTATTTAACAGCTACTGCCGGGAAGCCAAGCAGAATCCACAGACAATGGAGCTGGGCTTGAAGCGGTTTCGACAACCAGAAGAGCAAACCTTGAAGGCACTGCTGATACAACCCTTCAGGGCTCAGTGACGACAGCGTCGCCGTAGATCCGCTTGAACGCTTCCGGCATGCGCCGAGCTTTGCCGTTGGACATGCAAATGCTTACCAGTTTCCAAGTACCCCGCAGTATCGTTTCGGCGCGAGCTTGGCCGTTGCGCGCAAGCCTTACTAGCTGAAAGCGTCGCTCCAGTTGTAGTCTGCCGTCACACTGTGTCAGCCACGTACCCAATTCCAAATTCTCGCCGATATAGGCTGCACTGATGTAGTCGTATTCGGCGTGACGAATGGCCATGGCCGCGTCGAGCTGGCGGTAGTCTTCAATACCCAGACCCAGGGCCTGCGAATGCTGCCAACCAGCCTGCTGGCACCAACCGACATAAATGGCGTTGTTTACATGGTTCAGACTGTCGATATGTTCAGCTTCGGCGGTGTACTTGAGGATGAAGGGCGTGGGCAAATCCCACAGATTATGTTCGCTCATTGCTCAGCCCCCAAACAGATTGGCCTGGGCAATGCCATCAAATAGAAACTGCACGGCAAGCGCGCTCAACAGGATGCCGAATACACGGGTGATAACCTGGATGCCGGTAAGGCCAAGAAATCGGTTAATTTCGCTCGCCATCAACATCGATACCAGTGTGACGCCAATGATGACGACCATCGACGCCAGTACCATGGCTTGATGTAACACATTGGTATGAGCATCTGCCATTAATAGCAGCGTAGCGCCGATAGCGCCCGGGCCGGCAATAAGCGGCGTTGCCAGCGGGAACACCGCGATATCGTGTCTCTCTATGGCTTCATTATCTTCATCGATGGTCGTGCTGGTGGCGCCCGATGGGCGGGCAAAGACCATATCAATGCCAATAAGTAAAAGGAGAATGCCGCCCGCCGCACGCAGTGCCGCTAGTGAAATGCCAAGGCTTTCCAGTATGAACTGGCCGACGATGGCGAACACGAACAAGATGCCCAGCGCAATCAGGCAGGCTTTTACCGCAATTCTGCGGCGCTCACGTCGCGGAATGGCCACGGTAAAAGCAGCGAACATCGTGGCAACATCGATCGGGCCGATGGTGGCAAAGAAGGTAGTAAGGGCGACGGCAGCGTATTCGTACATGGCGGCTAAAGTACTGGGAAGTTCGGTGGCCGTCCAGTGCTTTACTGGGCGTTTTGTTGGCTTCTGCTGCGCGCACTGGTGTGACCACCTTCACAGTGAAGGTCAATGGCGCTGTACAGCAGGGAATTTTGGGGTATAACCAGCAGCGGCGTTCTTAGTTGAATTGCCTACCATAACAATAAACGCTAAAAGTGGCCTGCTGCACGGCATCACCACATGTAACGAACAGCCTGTGTGCGAAGGCGCGCACGCCAGTACAGGAAGATTCAGGGTGTATGGAATACGACGCGATTTGAGGGTGCCGGTAATAGCGCGAACAGTCATGCTGTGCTGCGCGTTGCTGACAGGGTGTAACAATGGCTCAAGTGATAGCGATGCACCGCAGAGTACGCCAAGTGCGCCGGAAGAGGCTGTAGAAAAAAGCATTACGCCGCCCAGCCTGTACGACGCGTTTCGTCTGGCGCGTCAGGCTACCTTCGGCCCTGATGCGCGAACACTGGGTACCATTCGGCAACAGGGTCTGGAAGGTTGGCTTGATAATCAGCTTTCCATGCGTTCAGCCTACGACTCGACAACGGATTTTCGCAAAACCCATCTTGAGCGTTTGCAGGCAATGGCGGTGGCCGTTGAGCCGATGACCGACTGGTTCCCGCAAACGCTGCAGTCGCAATCAGGTATGCCGTTATTCGACGGTTCTGCTTCCAGACATACATTGGACTACCAGAACAGTATCTGGTTTGAACAGGCACTGGACGCGCCGGATCAGTTGCGACAGCGCATGGCCTATGCCCTCAGCCAGATTCTGGTGGTATCGCACACGGAGTTTCCGCTGAATGCCCGCCCGGAAGCACTGGCTCACTATTACGACCTGCTGGCGAAACATGCTTTTGGCAATTTCAGGGTGTTGCTCGGTGCTATGGCGCGCAGCCCGGCCATGGGTATCTACCTTTCGCATCAGGGTAACCGAAAAGCCAACACTGCGCGTAAAACCCTGCCGGACGAAAATTTTGCCCGGGAGCTAATGCAGCTGTTCACCATTGGGCTGTATGAGCTCAATCAGGATGGGACAGCGAAAACTGACGCGGCGGGTAACCTCGTGCCAACCTACACGCAAGAGGATATCGAAGAACTGTCACGGGTAGTGACTGGCTGGGATTTGCAGTTTAACAGCGCCTACGGTCGCTTGTGGCAGCATGAGGGTAGTGTTGTGCACCCGATGGAGTTCAATCCCGACGAACATGATTTTGGCGAGAAGCAGCTTTTAGGGCAGACGATTGCCGCAAATATTCCCGCAGGGCGCGATCTCGATGTTGCTCTGGATATCCTGTTTGAACATCCGAATACGGCTCCCTTTATCAGTAAGCACCTGATTCAGAGGCTGGTTACTTCTAATCCTACGCCAGACTACGTAGCGCGGGTTGCTGCAGTATTTGCGGATAATGGCGAGGGCGTGCGCGGTGATTTAAAGGCGACGCTGAAGGCCATTTTACTGGATTCAGAAGCGCGCAAATCGACACTGGTTCAACAAGCCGATTATGGCAAAGTGGTGGAACCCCTGCTGACGTTGACGGGTATTCTGCGTGCCTTTAACGCCGAGCCGGTTGCAGGTTGGTACAACGAGCGCCTTGAATACCCGGAGCCAGCGCGGGTGAACGGCTTCTATTTTTTCCGCTCTGATCATCGTTGGCCGCTGGGTCAGGCTGCGCTGCGTTCACCCTCGGTATTTAACTTTTACAGCCCCGACTTTGTGCCCCAGGATCATTTTTACAATAGCGGTCGCGACGGGGCGGCCCTGGTGTTGCCGGAAATGCAATTGCGCACACCGACCAATATTGCCGGCTTTCAGTCGTTGTTGCTGCCCGGTGGCCCATTGCTGGAAAAAAACGGATTGGTGCTGACCCACGGGAATGTCGATGCCTTTGTGCGCGCGCAGGAACGCTGGGTGGTACTGCCAATGATTGCGCACGTGAATTTTGGGCCCGTGCTTGATGCCTTTGAGCTCGCAATAGACGGCGATACTGACGGTGATTTCCAGAATATTAACCGTCGCAATACCAATGCAAAGGGGCAGACACCAAAACAGGCGGGCATTGATGCGGTGTTGCGCGCGCTTGAGCACATCCTGCTGGGCGGTCGTCCGCTGTCAGAACCGCTGCGCAGTGATCTTATGGTGCAGCTGGATGGTGGGCGCTATTTTAATGACGATCAGTTGCCGCCGGCAGAACAGGCTTTGCGGGTGGTGAGTGGCGCTGTGCAATATGTTGCGCTGTCCGCCGACTATCTGGCGCAGCAGTAAGAGGAAAAGACAGTGACGGAATTAAATCGACGGGAATTCTTTAAAGCGGTGCTCGGCGGCGGGGCGCTCGCGGCAAGCGGTGGTGTCGGCACGCTGTACTCGGGGTTTGCCCGAGCTGCCGCCCCCGCTTTTGATGACTATAAAGCGCTGGTGGTGTTTTATTTGTATGGCGGCAACGATGCATACAATATGGTTATTCCCATGGGTAGCGGTACTCGCAGTTACGATGAATACGCTAATAGCCGCGGAGGAATCGCTGTTGCGAACAAGGGTTTGACGGCGGATCGCCAGGGTAACAATCCCTATGCGGCAGGTGGCAACAGCGACGCCGAAAAATATCTGGGCGGGCTTTATACCTTCGACGACTATGTTGCCGGGTTGGATGGCTATCGGCCCGAGACCCATATTGGCATCAACGCCATGATGCCGGAATTGGCGCAGCTCTACCGCGATGGCCGTGCAGCTTCTGTGGTAAATGTGGGTAGTTTGGTGGAGCCAGTGACCAAAAACCAGCTGGGGGAGAAAAAACTGCCGCCCTTTCTGTTTGCCCATAATCACCAGACTCGAGCGATGGAGACCGGTTGGGCCGACAATTTGTCTGCGATGGGCTGGGCCGGACGTCTGGCAGATTTGTGGGAAGCGCATACGGCCAGCGGTGTAAATGGTGGCTCAGCCTTGGGGCTCAATGTTTCCTTTGGCGGTAACAGTCGACTCATGACCGGGCGGATGAATGCACCCTCTGTGCTATCGCCTAGCAGCAGTCGATTGTTCGATACCAGGCAAGATCGTTTCGACGCGGATTTCTTTCGGCAGCTCAATCGAGAGCTACCCGACGACCACCCTCTGCATCGAGTGTTGCGCAGTGCCAACCGGCGCTCGGTTGATCTTTCCAATCTGCTATCCGGTTACTACGCCGATACCGAAGGCATGTTTGGCAGTTTGCAGAACCCCTACGGTGGCGACCTTTTCAGCACCCCAGATGCCGCCGACCTGGCATTGAGTCGCGGGCTGTCTGGGCAGGCGTTGCGGTCCTTTCATGCGGTTGCGCGAATGATTCACGTTGGTCGCAATCAGCTTGGTTTAAATCGGCAGATATTTTTTGTCGGCATGGGCGGCTTTGATAATCACACAGATCTGGCGAGCAAGCATCCCTTGCTATTGCGGGAGATCAGTCTCGCGCTCAATGATTTTACGACAGCGCTGGACGACATGAATGGCGGCATTGCCGATGAAGTGCTAGTGGCCAGCCTGAGCGATTTTGGGCGAACGCTGGGCAATAACGGCGATGGCACAGATCACGCCTGGGCGGGCTGCAATATCCTGTTGGGCGGTGGTATTGACGGCGGCCGGGTATTGGGGGAGTTGCCTGACCTTAGATTGGGCGGCGACAGCGATACTGCCAGCAACCCGGGTCGCGCCAAGGGGCGCCTGATTCCAACCACGGCCATTGACCAGTATCTGGCCACCCTGTGCGACTGGTTTGGGGTGGCTGAAAACGAGATGGCGGGTCTATTTCCCAACCTGAGCGCGTTTGAAGCCACTCCAGGCGAGGCTTCGTCGGCCTACCTTGCGCTCAATAAAGCGCAGGAATCCGGTTTGCCTTTATCGCTATGAGCTGGCGTCAAGGTGCAATACGTGCATTTCAGGCATGATTGGCTGGCGCTTTCCTGATAAAATCGGCGGCCACGTTGTTACTACACAGGTTTTCGTTGGATGGAGCAGCAAGTATCTCCTCAACAGCTGGTGCGCGATCATCTGGATTCTCTCCAGAATGCCGTCGAGTCGGTCGATATTGACCGCGAAGCCCAGATAGAGCGTATCAAGGCCTTGTTAAAGGCGCGTGACGCTGTATTGGTTGCCCATTACTACACAGACCCGGAAATTCAGGCATTAGCCGAAGAAACCGGCGGTTGTGTCTCCGATTCGTTGGAGATGGCCCGTTTTGGTCGAGACCATCCAGCCTCCACGCTGGTGGTGGCGGGCGTCAAATTTATGGGCGAAACCGCGAAAATCCTGTCACCCGACAAGCGGGTGCTGATGCCGACGCTGGAGGCAACCTGTTCGCTGGATATTGGTTGTCCTGCCGATGAGTTTGCGGCTTTCTGTGATCAACACCCCGATCGAACTGTGGTGGTCTACGCCAATACCTCGGCAGCAGTTAAAGCCCGGGCAGATTGGGTGGTCACCTCCAGTATTGCCTTAAAGGTTGTGGACTATCTGGACTCCCAGGGGAAGAAAATCCTGTGGGCGCCTGACAAGCACTTGGGCTCTTATGTGCAGCGCGAAACCGGCGCTGATGTGCTGTTGTGGGATGGTGCTTGCATCGTTCACGAAGAGTTCAAGGCCAAGGGCTTGTTGGACCTGAAGGCGGTCTATCCAGATGCGGCGGTGCTGGTGCATCCGGAATCACCGCAGGCGGTGGTGGAGCTGGCCGACGTGGTGGGTTCTACCACGCAGATCATTAATGCCGCTCGGGACCTTCCAAATCAGCGCTTTATTGTGGCGACCGATCAAGGCATCTTCTACAAATTGCAGCAGATGGTGCCTGATAAAGAGTTTCTTATTGCACCCACCGCCGGTAATGGCGCGACTTGCCGCAGCTGTGCCAATTGCCCCTGGATGGCGATGAATGCGCTGGATAATCTGGCGGATGCACTGGATAAGGGGCTCAACGAGGTTTTTGTGGATTCCAGT
Organism: Litorivivens sp.; assembly: GCF_057445395.1. Lineage (NCBI taxonomy): Bacteria > Pseudomonadati > Pseudomonadota > Gammaproteobacteria > Litorivivens > Litorivivens sp. The sequence continues at coordinate 22,288 of NZ_JBVBUV010000018.1, read as the reverse complement.
CTGATCGATCGCGCGCTGGTGCCACTTGACCGTATGCTTGATTTTGCCAGTCGCAATCTCTAGGCGGTTGCGTTATAGGTGAAGCCCTTGATGATGCCTGTTCCCGCTGGAACAGGCAGCGCCTCCCTCAAATAGTGTCCCTGACTAGAATTTCTTGAGGGTTTCCCTCAAATCCTGTAAATCCTTCATCCGCTGCCGCAATTTGTGGCGTGCCACGTTGCTGTCGGCGGTGAGCGGCCAGGCGTAGTGCATCTGCTTTTCTGCACTGTCGAGATAGCCGCGCAGCATGAAATACTCGGCGCGCGCCATGTGTACCCCCAGAATATTGCCAGACAGCCCGTGCAATTCGGCCAGCTGATACCACAGGGCTGGATCCTGGGGGCGTCGTTTGCTGTGGTCCGAGAGCAATTCCTCGGCTTCATGGGGGCGGCCACCGCGCTGCAAAACATCTGCCAGGGTCATCGTCAGGGCGTTGTTGCCCGGGTTTAGATCCAGGTGTTTGCGCAGTAACTCACTGGCGTCGCGGAAGGCTTTTTTGCCGGCCAGCGTATTGGCCTGAGCTACGACATAGGCAATACGGTTGGGGTCGTCAGCCAGCAGCGGCTCAAGGCGCTTACCGGCTTCCTCCCACTGATCGTTTGCCATCAGTGCTATCACCACACCGTAGGTTGCTGATTCGGACGGATTGTTTTTCAGGTCGTGTTGCCATTGATTCAGTATGTCGCGTTTATTGGCTGCGAGTGAAAGCTCAGCCCGTTTTTTCATCAACTGGAAGTTAAGGCTGTCGGTATACACCGCGCGCTTGTAGTTGCGAGCTCGGTTGGTACTGTCGCTGATTCGGCTGTCGGTCAGAGGGTGAGTAAGCAGAAATTCCGGCGGTTTGTTGCTGTTGAAACGCAGCCGTCGATTCATGATTTCAAACATGGCGGGAATCGCGGCGGGGTCCATACCGGCATTGGCCATGGTCTGCATGCCAAGCCGATCCGCTTCCTGTTCGTGTTCGCGGCTAAAGCGCAATTGTGACTGCATGGCGGCCGCCTGCCCGGTAGCGATTGCGGCCATGCCGGCGTCACTGCCCGTGGTGGCTGCCAGGACTATGCCCGCCAGCAGGCCGGCCATCATCGATAGATTGCCAGCCCGTTGCTTATCGAGCGAGCGTGCGAAGTGGCGTTGGCTAAGGTGGGCCAGTTCGTGACTGAGTACGCCAGCCAGTTGCGCCTCGTTTTCCGCGTAAGTTAGCAGGCCGTTGTTGATGCCTACCACGCCACCGGGTACCGCGAAGGCATTCAGCTCCGGGTTGTTGACGATAACCAGCTCCAGTCGCTTGTCGCTGAGCTGGCTGTGGCGGGCCAAACGGTAGGTCAGGTCTTCGAGATAATCCTGCATCAGCGGATCGGCAACGGTATCTACTCGGCTACGGAAGGCTTTCAGCCAAACCCTTCCCAGCTCGTGCTCCTGATCCAGGCTGAAGTGCCGGGAGCTGCCGTCACCAAGTTCGGGAAGGTCATACTCGTTGCCGCCCCCAGCGTTGCTACTCTGGGCGAGCACACTGTATGGCAGGAGGAATATCAGGGACAGGAGTAGGATTCTTATCACGTAACTACATTCATGAAATGAAAACAACTTTAGCGGTTTGTAGGCTATGAAAACAAGCTTAACTCTCTCTGACCAGATAAATCGTGAAAAGTGCCGCACTGATACTGTACGTTGTACGCTGGGCGACGCTCGGTTCGACCGTTATACTGCCTGCTTTGCCATTGTCGGGTGTGAGTAAGCTTGATGGATCAACCGTGTGACGTTTCCGTGGATGCCCGGGGGCTGGATTGCCCGTTGCCTCTACTCAAGGCCAAGCAGGCCTTGAATAAAATGACTGTTGGACAAACGCTGGAGGTAACAGCCACTGACCAAGGCTCAGTGCGAGACTTCGCCGTGTTTTCTCAGCAGAGCGGCCATGCATTGTTGTTGTCTGAAGAGTCCAACGGCGAGTACCGTTATATTCTCAGAAAAGCCTGAGGGGGAGAGCTAAGCATGTTGCGCATTATTCGCAACTGGATAGACCGGCTGTTTGCCGAAGAAGAAACGGTAGTGCTGTTGCTGTTGTTGTTGGTTGGCCTGCTGCTTATTGTGACGCTTGGTAATGTGCTGGCTCCGGTGATTGCTAGCTTGGTCTTTGCCTTTATGATGCAGGGTATGATCGCCACGCTGGTGGCCTGGCGCGCGCCGCGCTGGTTGGCAATCACGCTTGCCTATCTGTTGTTTATGGGGCTGTTCTTCGGGTTTATCTTCGGCTTGATGCCGCTGGTCTGGAAGCAGCTGACGAGTTTGATCCAAGAGCTACCCGTGCTGCTGCGTGAACTTCAGAAAACGCTCATGCAGTGGCCGGAGCGTTCCGATCTGATTTCGGAGGCACAGGTGCGTGACCTGGTGGGGGCGGCTGGTGCCGAGCTCGGTAAGCTGGGTCAGCGGGTGGTGTCGTTCTCCATCGCGCAACTTCCCAATTTGCTGGGTGTGCTGATTTACCTGATCCTGGTGCCCATACTGGTGTTTTTCTTTCTCAAAGATAAGGATCAGATTCTCGATTGGCTGAAAACCTTTCTGCCGCACCGGCGGCCACTGATGGCCAAAATCTGGATTGAGATGAATGATCAGGTCGCCAATTATGTTCGGGGCAAAGGCATCGAAATCGTTATTGTCGGCTCCGCGACTTATGTGAGCTTTATTTGGCTCGACCTCAACTATGCCGCACTGTTGGCGTTGTTGGTGGGGATGTCGGTGGTCATTCCCTATATTGGCGCGGCGGTGGTCACGATACCTGTCGTGATTGTCGGCTATCTGCAATGGGGCATAGGACCGGAATTTTATACGCTGCTGTTTGTCTATGGCTTGATTCAGGCCATCGATGGCAACGTTCTGGTGCCGCTGTTGTTTTCAGAGGTGGTTAATATGCACCCGGTGGCCATCATATTGTCCGTGCTGGTATTTGGCGGTGTCTGGGGCTTGTGGGGTGTCTTTTTTGCCATACCGCTGGCGACCCTGGTTAAGGCCATACTCAATGCCTGGCCGACGCCGGGTACGCTCTCGTCGTCAGTAACGCTTCAGGAGGAAAAGGTTTGATGTTAAAACGCTGGTCTCTGGTATTTCTGGTTTTCTGGCTCACCGCTTGTGGCGAGCGCCCTGTTGAACAGATCATTTTACCGGAGACCGATCAACGCCAGGCGCGCCATTTGCGTCTAGATAATGACCTTCAGGTGGTGTTGATTTCAGACCCGCGGGTGGACAAGGCTGCGGCGTCACTGGATATCAAGGTGGGAAGCCGGCAGGATCCACGCGATCGTCAAGGCTTGGCGCATTTTCTTGAGCATATGCTCTTTCTCGGTACTGAGAAATATCCGGATGCCGGAGAGTATCAAACCTTTGTTGCCGGTCACGGCGGTTCACACAACGCGTATACCTCGTTTGAGCACACCAACTATTTTTTCGACATTGGGGCAGGTCATCTCGACGATGCGCTGGACCGGTTTTCGCAGTTTTTTGTGGCGCCGCTATTTAATGCTGAATTCGTCGGTCGTGAAGTCAACGCAGTCAATTCTGAGTACCAGGCTCGCATTCAAAATGATTATCGCCGCACCCTTGATGTGTTTAAGGAGTTGGCCAATCCTGAGCATCCGTTTACCAAGTTTACGGTAGGTAACCTGGCGACGTTGTTGGGAGGGCGTGGTGAAGAGGCATTGCGTCAGGATCTCCTGGATTTTTATAAAAAGTATTATTCGGCTAATCGCATGACGCTGGTTGTTATTGGTCGTGAAAGCCTGGATGAGTTGCAGGCAATGGTTGCGCCGCGTTTCTCCGAAATAGAAAACCGGGGCGTAAAGATCAAGCCTGTCACGGAGACACTGGTAGATGAGCTCCCGCTGCGATTTGAACTCAAGCCCCACAAAGAGTTGCGCGAGCTCTCGATCAGTTTCCCGATGCCGAATGTGCGCCAGCAGTATCACAAGAAACCTTTACATTACCTAGGACACCTTTTGGGTCATGAGGGTGAGGGCAGCTTGCTCTATGTGCTCAAGAAAAACGGTTGGGCTGAGGGGCTGCGGGCAGGCACCAGTCTGGAGTATGACGGTGGTGCGCTGTTTTCCATTGACGTTGAGCTGACTCCGGCTGGTCTTGCTGCTGTTGACGTTGTGACCGACACGGTTTTTGAGGCTATTGCTCTGGTCCAGGAGCGCGGCGTTGAAAACTGGCGCTTTCAGGAGCTGGTGGACAATGCGCGTTTGCAGTTCAATTATCGAACGAGACCTAGTGAGATCCATGAGGCAAGCCAGCTGGCGCACAATCTTCACTACTATAGCCCTTCGGATATCATTCGAGGCGACTACGCCATTTCTGATTTTGACGCCGAACTGATTCAATCGCTCGCGGATCAGCTGACGTTGGACAACGCGGTTATTGCGATTACTCGTCCCGAACTGGATGGAGATAAGGTTTCTGAGCTCTATCAGGTGCCTTATAAGGTCACTGGTGTGACGGCGGCCATGCGTGATCGCTGGACTCAGCGCACCGGCATGCCGGGTTTGATGTTGCCTAAGCCCAACCCGTTTATCGCGTCAGATCTTTCGTTGCGAGCAGGAGAAGGTTCGACTACCCCGCAACAGGTAGTCAATACCAGCCGTGTGGGTGCCTGGCACATGCTCGACAAACGGTTTGCAATCCCCAAGGGCAATCTGAATATCCTTATTCGCTCGCCCAGCGTCAGTCGTGATCCCGAGCGGCAGGCTGCCGCAGAAATCTGGGTGCGTATGGTGCGTGACGAGCTTAATGCCTTTGCCTATCCGGCGCAGATTGCGGGGTTGAATTATTCACTGCATGCGCGCTGGGATGGAATCGAGTTAGAGATTCGCGGGTTTAACGACAAGCAGGGCATGTTGCTGGACAGCCTGGCCAGTCGACTGGGATCGCCGGAATGGGATGAGGTGCGTTTTCAGCGGGTGAAACTGGATTATATTCGCGATCTGGAAAATCAGCGCTTGAACGATCCGTACCGCTTTCTTTCGGCGAGTCTGTCGGAAAACCTTAAACGCTATCGCTGGTCAATCGAAGAACGGCTTGCGGCCGCCAATAAATTCACCATGAAGCACATCAAGGCCTACAGCCGTGAAGCGATGTCTGCCACGCAGCTCTACGTTATGGCGCACGGTAACTATAGCTCTACCGAAGCGCGAGAATACGCCAATATTGCGGCCGACTTCCTGCTCGGCGACCGAGTACCTGACGCTCGCCCGGAACAGGTGCGCCGGATTCCCCAGGGAGATTTTGGCGAGAGCTATAACCTGAAGCACAACGACGCCGCGCTGCTGTGGTATGTGCAAGCGCCGGATCCCGGACACCGGGCGCGCGTAGTGCTGGGCATTGCCGGCCAGATGGTCGGGCCTGCGTTTTTCAATCAGTTGCGCACGCAAGATCAGTTGGGCTACGTGGTCTTCGCCGGTGCTTATCCTGTACGCGAAGTGCCCGGACTCTATTTCATGGTGCAGTCGCCGGTAACAGATACTGCCGATTTGCAGGATCGCTTTCGCACGTTTTTGTCGGGCTGGCTGGAAAACGGTATTAGCGAGGAGCTCTACGAGCGCAATCGACTGGCCTTGCGGGTCAAGCTGATGGAGACGCCACGCAATCTTTGGGAGGCCGGTGATCGCTACTGGCGCGATCTGATGGACGGCTATACCTCTTTTAATAGTCGCGAGCAGTTAGTTGAGGTGTTGGACTCCATGGGTTACGACGTATGGCGGCGCGAACTTGGCGCTATCATGGCGCCAGCTAACAGGCGTTCACTGTGGCTACAGGCGGGCGGTGACCGTGGAGAGAAGGATCTCGGTACACGAAGTCTGCAAGGGGTGATCAAGGCGGGCGGCAAGCGTGAATTTTTTCTCTATGAGCACCCGAAACTCGGAGAGTAGAGTGTGAGTGCATTTCATGTAGTTTTACTACATTTTATGTAGTGATGCTTGGCTGGTAAGCACCTAAAATGTCAGTGTTTTCAGTGAGTACTCGCGGTTTTCTCTTGCGTTTCGAATTTGTCCTTGCAAGTTTATGTATTCAATGTAAAATTTTTACATGCAATACGGGCCTGACCGGCCCGTTTTTGCATCTGAACAAAACACAAAAACGGGTCTCCGCCCACAAGGCGAGAACGCGTAAACTGGCCAGGTGATAACCTTCACTTTAGGCAACCATTCACTCGTCTGACGACGAAGTTTGCTCGTCGCGATATCGAAGGTGCAGAAGGTGGTCCCACTGGCCACAATGGGCTCAACTCAGCCCATCACACTGACATTCGATGGAAGGACGGTTTCATGCTTCAGGAACTTGAAGAACTTCGCGAACACCTGCGCGATGATTTGGATCCTCAGGAAACGGAAGAGTGGCTGGATGCACTGGACGGTGTATTGCGGCATCAGGGCAAAGCGCGAGCAGCCTATCTTCTGAAAATGCTGGTGCGGCATGCCGCCCAGAACGGCACCAAGTTGCCACCCGCCATAACCACTCCTTTTCGCAACACCATTGAACCGACGGCTGAAAAACGTATGCCGGGCGACCTATTTATGGAGCGCCGGATTCGGTCTTTAATTCGTTGGAACGCGCTGGCCATGGTCATGCGCGCTAATGACAACAACGAAGCATTGGGCGGTCATATTTCTTCGTTCTCCTCGGCTGCGACGCTCTACGATGTGGGTTTTAATTATTTTTTCCGCGGTGGCGACAAGCCTGATCTGATTTATTACCAGGGGCACAGCGCGCCGGGTATGTACGCTCGCTCTTATCTTGAAGGGCGCTTGAATGAAGATCAGCTCGATAACTTTCGACGCGAAGTCGATGGCGACGGTCTTTCCTCCTATCCACACCCTTGGTTGATGCCGGATTACTGGCAGTTTCCCACGGTTAGTATGGGTCTGGGCCCGATTCAGGCCATCTATCAGGCGCACGTGATGAAGTATCAGGACAGTCGCGGTCTGGTGCAGCAAGATGATCGAAAGGTTTGGTGCTTCCTCGGTGACGGTGAGTGTGATGAGCCGGAGTCGCTCGGTGCTATCGCGCTGGCCGGGCGTGAGCAGCTCGACAACCTAGTGTTCGTGGTCAACTGTAACCTACAGCGGCTGGACGGTCCGGTGCGCGGTAACGGAAAAATCATCCAGGAATTAGAAGGGGTTTTCCGCGGGGCCGGTTGGAACGTCAATAAGGTGATCTGGGGGCGACATTGGGATCCGCTGCTGGAAAAAGACAAAGAGGGTTTCCTAAAACGGCGCATGAACGAAGTTTGCGATGGCGAGCTGCAGAACTACAAGGCTAATGGCGGCGCCTATACCCGTGAGCATTTCTTTGGCAAGTATCCCGAACTGCTGGAATTGGTCAAGGACCTGTCAGACGACGACATCATGTATCTCAATCGTGGTGGCCACGATCCCTACAAGGTATATGCGGCCTATGCCAACGCCGTGGAGCACAAGGGCCAGCCGACGGTCGTGCTGGCAATGACTGTTAAAGGTTACGGCATGGGGAAGGGCGGCGAAGCCCAGAACGAAACCCACGGCGTGAAAAAGCTGGATTTGGAAAGCCTGAAAAAATTCCGTGACCGCTTTGCGGTTCCTATTTCCGACGCAGAGTTAAAAGAGGTGCCGTATTACCGTCCGGCAGAAGACAGCCCGGAAATGGTTTATATGCGCAAGCGTCGCGAAGCGTTGGGTGGTTATCTGCCGGCGCGCAAGGCAGATTTTGAATCGCTGGATGTGCCCACACTCGACGATTTGAGCGGACAGCTCAAGGGCAGCGGCAAGCGGGAAATTTCTACCACCATGTCGTTTGTGCGAACGCTGTCGTCACTGGTTAAGCATAAAGGGGTTGGCAAGGTCATCGTTCCTATCGTTCCCGATGAGGCGCGTACCTTTGGAATGGAAGGCATGTTCCGTCAGCTCGGAATTTATTCGTCGCAGGGGCAGCGTTACACGCCGCACGATGCTGATCAGATTATGTACTACAAAGAGGACAAAAGCGGACAGATTCTGGAAGAGGGTATTAACGAAGCGGGTGCCTTCAGTGCGTGGCTGGCGGCGGCGACCTCCTACAGCAATCACAACCTGCCGATGGTGCCCTTTTATATTTTCTATTCCATGTTTGGCTTTCAGCGCATCATGGATCTGGCTTGGGCCGCTGGTGATAGTCAGGCGCGCGGCTTTCTGATGGGAGCCACAGCCGGCCGAACTACCCTCAATGGCGAAGGTCTGCAGCACCAGGATGGTCATAGCCACCTGATGGCGAACATGATTCCCAATTGCCTGTCCTACGACCCGACCTACGCGCACGAGCTGACGGTCATTATTCAGGATGGTATGAAGCGGATGTATCACGACAAAGAAAATGTCTTCTACTACATCACGCTCATGAATGAAAACTATCATCATCCGGAGATGCCGCAAGGCTGTGAAGAGGGCATTATTCGAGGGTTGTATTTGCTGAGTGAGAGCCAGCAGAAGAAGCCAAAACATCGCGTTCAACTTATGGGTTCTGGAACGATTCTACGGGAAGTAGAGGCAGCGGTGGATATTCTCGCCGATTACGGTGTGGCTGCAGACGTGTGGAGCGCGACCAGTATCAATCAGCTGCAACGTAATGGCGCTGACTGTGAGCGTTATAACCTAATGCACCCGGACGACGAAGCGCAGGTGCCTTATGTGCAGCAGATGCTTGAGGGGCGTGACGGTCCGGTCATCTGTGCTACCGACTACATCAAATCCTACGGCGAGCAAATTCGGCCCTATATCAACAAGCGGCTTGTGGTGTTGGGTACCGACGGTTTTGGGCGATCAGATACCCGTGCAAAATTGCGTCACCACTTTGAAGTGGATCGTAATTTCATCGCGTTGGCAGCGCTGAAGGCTTTGGCCGACGAGGGAGCGCTTGAGCGGTCGGTCGTTGGCAAAGCCATTCAGAAGCTGGGTATTAACCCGGATAAACCCAACCCACTGTACGCCTGAGCGTTAAGGATAGAATCGTGAGTAAAGAAACTATCAAGATTCCCGATATCGGCTCCGACACAGCAGAAGTCATTGAGATCAGCGTATCCGTGGGCGACGAGGTGGGGGTTGATGACTCGCTGGTAGTGCTGGAATCGGACAAGGCTTCCATGGAAGTGCCGTGCCCGAAAGCGGGAAAAATTGTGGCCATATTGGTGAAAGAAGGGCAGAGCATTAGCGAAGGTGATGATCTGGTGGAGATTGAAGTGGTGGGTGAGGACTCTTCGCCTGAGCCGCAGTCTGCCGCGCCAACGCAAGAAACTCAGGCTGAAAAGGAGAAAGAGACAGCGCCTGAAGCAGCGTCGAGTTCGGTCGAGCCAGCCCAATCGGCGGCAGGTCCGCAGACCGTCTCGGTGCCGGATATTGGCACCGAGGATGAGGTCGACGTGATTGAAGTCTGCGTCAGCGCAGGCGATGAAATCAGTGAAGGTGATTCACTGGTGGTGCTGGAGTCCGATAAAGCCTCAATGGAGATTCCATCGCCCTATAGCGGGACAGTTGAATCCGTTGCGTTGAAAGAGGGTGGCAAGGCGAAAAAAGGCGACCAGGTGCTGGTTATGCAGGTCGTTGGAGCCGATGTTACGGCGGCTCAGCCTGCTGGCGAGAGTGAATCGCCAAGGCCCGCTGTAACGCCGGAATCTGCACCGGCTGAGAAAGCCAGCCAGTCTGCGACGAAGCCCGCTCCGGCCGAACAGGCGAACCGCAGTAGCGGTGCTGAGGTGTATGCGGGGCCGGCTGTACGCAAGCTGGCGCGGGAGTTCTCAATTGATCTCAAGGCCGTGACCGGCAGTGGCCCGAAAGGTCGCGTGGTAAAGGAAGATCTGCAGAACTACGTTAAAAACCTGGTGGAGAATAAAAGCCCTGTTGCCAACGGTGCGGCGGGGGCAGGTATCCCTGCGGTGCCGGAAGTCGATTACGCGCAGTTTGGTGATATCGAAACTGAGGCGGCCAGTAAGTTGCATAGACTCACCGCGGCCAACATGCATCGCAGCTGGCTGAATGTGCCGCATGTGACTCAGTGGGATGATGCTGACATCACAGATCTGGAGGCTTTTCGGAAAGGTCTGAAGGGTGAGGCTGAAAAGAAAGGCGTTAAAATGACGCCGTTGCCTTTCCTGCTCAAAGCATGCGCTGCAGCGCTCAAGGCCAACCCGAAATTTAATGCCTCGCTGGCTGATAACGGCGAAACCATCGTCTACAAGCAATATGTTCATATTGGTATTGCGGTCGATACGCCGGCTGGACTAGTGGTGCCCGTTGTTCGCAATGTTGATAAGAAGTCAATGTGGGAGCTTGCGGCAGAAACGGCGGAGCTGGCGGCGAAGGCAAAAGATCGTAAACTTAAGCCGCAGGATATGCAGGGCGGCTGTTTTACCATTTCCAGTCTGGGTAGTATTGGTGGTCTGGGTTTTACACCGATCGTGAATACGCCGGAAGTGGGAATTCTCGGGGTGTCAAAACTGACCGTGAAGCCGGTGTGGAATGGTAAAGAGTTTGTGCCTCGGGAGATGCTGCCGTTGTCGCTGTCCTATGATCATCGTGCTATCAATGGCGCTGACGCGGGGCGTTTCTTCAGTACCTTGAATGAGGTGCTGGGGGATATTCGGCGCTTGTTACTGTAAGCCCGTCTCCCGCAGGGAGAAAGGCGCGTAGTACCGATACACCCCCCTGCCGTGAGGGAGGGGGAATCTAACGAAGTTGAAAGCGCTGCTTGCGTCGATACGGGAACAGGTCCGGTACAAAACCGTTGCGAATCTTTTCCTGCAAATCCTGCCAGAATTCCGGGTCGTAAAGGTCGCTGTGCAGCTTATCAAAGACTTTTTTCGCCCGCTGATTGCCTGAGAAGAACAGGCGAAATTCTTCCGGGAATACGTCTTCCGGCTTTACCTCGTACCAGGGTTGGGTCGCCATAGCCTGTTCGTCGTTTTGGGGCTCTGGCAATGAGCGGAAGTTGCAATCCAGTAGAGGGCAGATTTCGTCGTAGTCGTAAAATACAACCCGGCCATGACGAGTAACCCCGAAATTTTTCAGCAGCATATCACCGGGAAAAATGTTGTTGGAGGCCAGCTGTTTGATGGCATTGCCGTATTCATCCATCACGCTGTAGAGTTGTTCTTCATCGCAGTCTTTCAGGTATAGGTTGAGCGGTATCATTTTGCGCTCGACGTATACGTGCTTGAATACCAACGCGTTACCACTTTCCACAATTTTTGAAGGCGCTTCTTTTTCCAGCTCTGCCATCAACTCATCTGAGAATCTACGCCGGTCAAACGCGAGATTGTTAAACTCCTGTGTATCGGCCATACGTCCACCACGATCCCAGCGTTTTACCAGGCTATAACAAGCCTTTACATGCTCCTGGGTCATTTCCTTGGGCGGGGTAAAGCGATCCTTGATGACTTTGTAAACGTAGTCGAAATCCGGCCGGGTAAACACTAGCATCACCATCCCTTTGATGCCCGGTGCGATGATGTATGGCGCGGTGCTATTGAGGGTGTCATCTACGGCAAAGCGAAAGAATTCCGTTTTGCCGTGTTTGGGCATCCCCATGGCGTTGTACAGCTCGAATACTTCCTTGTGCGGCATAAGCTTGTGCAGGAAGGCCACATATTCCGATGGGATAGACGCATCCACCATAAAGTAGCTGCGGCTGAAGCTGAATACGATACTGATGTCGTCGGGGTCGTAGAGTAGGGTGTCTATGTAGACAGATCCCTTGCCTGTGTTTTGTATCGGTAGAACAAAAGGCAGGGTGACGTCGCCGCAGACAATACGGCCGACGAGGTAAGCGGCTTTGTTGCGGAAGAAAAGTGATTCCAGTGTTTCAGCTCGAGCGCGGTGGTTCTTGGTATCGAGCTTTGGCAGCAGCTCGCGATTGACCACATCCATGATAAAACCGATATCCCGCTCTTGGTCTTCCCAAGGCACGTTGAAGTGGCAATTATCCAGCATTTCTCTAACCACGTCGGTGCCATCGCCGCGAAACGGGTATACATGAATAATGCGCTCGCTACCCTCGGGTTTATAACCGTGTGGCGCAGACACAAACGCATGTTGTTCGCGTACCTTTTCGTGTTTGAAAATGTAGCAGTAAATCGAGTTGAAAAACGATTGGGCAATTTCAAAGTTGGGGTGATGCTGGATTAACTCGGAATACTCGGCTTTGGCGACTTCCCAGTTGTCTCGGTCGTAGATGCCACCGGCGGTTATGGTGGTCACGGCTTCGGCGACAATTTTCCGCTTTTGCTTCCACAGCTCCAGCCGGTCGCGCATGGCGATCTGGGCGGCTTGCCAATCGGCAGCCTCAAAGCGCGCCTGAGCGCCGAGGGTGATGTTCTTGTATTCGGCGAAAAAGGCATCGAAGCCATTAAGAATGGCAAGAGCGAGACGACGGGTAACAGTGGTCACGGGCGGGACAACTCCACAAGCAAAAAAGGGATGATAGCGACTGTGGGCGGTGTTGCGAAGGACTTTGCCTGCAAAGGTCTCCTGCGGCGGTACCGCAGGGGACCATATCGGTAGGCGAAGTGATGGGCTTACAGCAGGGCGTCAGCCAATATAGGCAGTACTTCAGGCTGCTGGGCATTGATCAGCATGGTGCCAATCTCACCGCGTGCGCCGGCTGCTTTCCAGTCTTGGGCGCGTTCGCGAATGCGGGCTTCTGGGCCAACCAGGGCAATATCGTCCACCAACTGATCAGGTACGGCTGCTCTGGCGTCGTCTTTCTTGCCAGCCAGGTACAGGTCCTGGATTTTTTCGGCCGCGTCGCCGTAGCCAAGACGTGTTGCGTAGTCTGTGTAGAAGTTCTTGCCCTTGGCGCCCATGCCGCCGATATACAGGGCGAGAAAATCTTTGATGAAGTAGCGACAACCATCCAAATTGTCGTCCATAACCACGGGTACGCTAGGCGCAACATCAAAGTTGGCCATACTGCGGCCACTTTTTTCAAAGCCGCGATCCAGGTCTTTCTTCAATACGTCGAATTTCTCGGGAATCATGAACACCGGGAATACGCCGTCAGCCACTTCAGCAGAATTGGCCAGGCCCGCCGGGGTGATGGAAGCTAGGTAAATGGGGATGTTGGTATTGCCGTGGAGTATGGATTTCAGCGGCTTGCCAAGACCGGTAGTGCCTTCGCCTTTGATCGGCATCTGATACATCTTGCCGTCGAACTCCACCGGTGCTTCGCGCGCAAAGATCTTACGCATGATCTGAATGTACTCTTTGGCGCGGGTGACCGGCTTGCCGTAGGGTACGCCATGCCAACCTTCAACGACCTGTGGGCCGGAAGCGCCCAAACCAACCAGAAAACGGCCGTTAGACAGATGATCCAGGGTATTGGCAGTCATGGCTGCCATGGCGGGGGTACGCGCCGGCATTTGCATAATGCAGGTGCCTACTTTGATTTTATCCGTTTGCGCCAGAATCCAGGCTGCAGGGCTTACGGCATCAGAGCCATAGGCTTCAGCTGTCCAGACCGAATCAAAGCCCAGCGATTCGGCTTTTTTGATTAGATCCATTGGGATAGTAAGTTTTTTGCCGGAATAGCCCAGCATCATTCCGAGTTTCATAGATTCTCCTTGTGGTCTGGAAGCGGTCAGCCTTCGTCACCCAGATCAGTCAATGTTAGCGCGTCGTCCGATACGATAACACCGGTGCGGTCGGCGTAGATATAGTTGCCCGGCTGAATGCTCAGTCCGGCAAATTGCAGATTGACGCCCGTACGCCCTTCGCCGCGCTTTTCTGTTTTGCGTGGGATGCTGCCCAAGGCCATAACGCCGATGTTCATGTCCGCGATTTCTTCGAGATCGCGAATATAGCCATACACAATAATGCCTTTCCAGCCATTGTCCAGCGCCATGCGCGCCAACTTATCGCCGAGTAGGGAGCGGCGTGGCGATGCGCCACCATCTACCACGAGTACTTTGCCGTCGCCGTTTGTGCGCAGGGATTCGCCTACTTTGGAGTTGTCTTCAAAGCATTTGACGGTAGCAATTTCACCGTGGAAGTTTTCACTTCCGCCAAAGTGGCGGAACACTGGCTCTGCAACCTGAATCTTGTCGCCGTAGGCGTCGCAAAGATCAGGGGTGGAAATTCGTGATGTCATAGTGCCTCCTTGAGAGTGTCATCCTTAAACCGTATGTCTAATCCCTTAAACCAAAAAAGGGGCGACATCGCTGCCGCCCCTTTTTACACACTTGTTTAGCGTGAGAACCTCGTTCTCATTAGCCAAACTGGTTCATGGTGTTGTCTTTACCACCAGCTTTCAGAGCGGCGTCACCAGCAAAGTATTCTTTGTGGTCGTCACCGATGTTAGAGCCAGCCATATCCTGGTGCTTAACAGTGGCAATGCCCTGACGGATCTCTTTGCGCTGAACACCAGCAACGTATGCCAGCATACCTTCGTCACCGAAGTAGCCTTTGGCCAGGTTGTCAGTAGACAGAGCCGCAGTGTGGTAAGTCGGCAGAGTGATCAGGTGGTGGAATACACCGGCTTCACGCGACGCGTCGCGCTGGAAGTTCTGGCACCACTCGTCGGCCAATTTGCCCAGCTCGGTGTCGTCGTATTTCTCGTTCATCAGGCCGGCGCGGTCGTAGGCAGAAACGTCTTTGCCTTCTTTTTCCCAAGCATCGAATACCTGCTGGCGGAAGTTCAGCGTCCAGTTGAACGATGGGCTGTTGTTGTAAACCAGCTTGGCGTTGGGAACAACTTCTTTGATGCGGTTTACCATGCCAGCGATCTGACCGACGTGGGGCTTCTCGGTTTCGATCCACAGCAGGTCAGCACCGTTTTGCAGGCTGGTGATACAGTCCAGAACCACGCGGTCTTCGCCAGTGCCGGCTTTAAACTGGAACAGGCCAGAGCGCAGGCGCTTGGGCTTGAGCAGTTTGCCGTTGGATTTGATGACAACGTCGCCGTTCTCGATTTGGTCGGCAGAGTCGATGTATTCGCCATCGAGGAAGGCGTTGTACTGGTCGCCAAGGTCGCCCGGCTCAGTAGTAACGGCGATCTGCTTGGTCAGGCCTGCGCCCAGAGAGTCGGTACGGGCAACGATAACACCGTCGTCAATACCCAGCTCGAGGAAGGCGTAACGGCAGGCGCGAATTTTCGCGAGGAAATCTTCGTGCGGCACAGTGACTTTACCGTCCTGGTGACCACACTGCTTCTCGTCAGATACCTGGTTTTCGATCTGGATACAGCAGGCGCCTGCTTCGATCAGTTTCTTGGCCAGCAGGTAAGTTGCTTCTGCGTTACCGAAGCCAGCGTCGATGTCAGCAATAATCGGCACAACATGAGTTTCATAGTTGTCGATTTTGTCGATGATTTCGTTTTCTTTGGCGCTGTCACCAGCTTCGCGAGCGTCGTCCAGAGCGCGGAACAGGTGGTTCAGTTCCCAAGCGTCAGCTTGCTTCAGGAAGGTGTACAGTTCACGGATCAGGTCAGCAACGACAGTCTTCTCGTGCATAGACTGGTCGGGCAGGGGACCAAATTCGCTGCGCAGCGCTGCGACCATCCAGCCAGACAGGTAGAGGTAGCGCTTGTCTGTTTTGCCGAAGTGCTTTTTGATTGAGATCAGCTTTTGCTGACCGATAAAGCCGTGCCAGCAGCCCAGAGACTGGGTGTACTTGCTGCTGTCCGCATCGTACTCGGCCATGTCCTTGCGCATGATGCCAGCGTTGTACTTGGCAATGTCCAGGTGGGTATTGAAACGATTCTGGAGCTTCATGCGAGCCGCGTATTCGGGCTGGATGTCGCGCCAGGAATCACCCATCTGCTCGCGCAGTTTGGCGATGTGTTCGATAGTAGAGCGATAATCAGACATATTCGATCCCTTCTAGTGTCGAAAGTGGAGTGGTCGGATGCCATGTATTCTAGGGTCGGGCTGTTAATTTATCTAATTTATAGACTCTATAGCGAGTATTTTCTATATTAATAAATTGTTTCTCATCATTCAGGAGAATTACTGCCAACAAAAAGTATTGTAGACAGAGATATAGCGTCTATAAATGAAAGACGTGAGAGTAATCTCGGTAGTATTGTTTATTTTTCAAATGAATTGCGCGGATAATATGGATTAATTTGCGAAATTATCCTGCCCTCGCTAAGATTCGGCCAAAGCGGTAGTGCAATCAGCGGTTTCCCTGTAGACGCAGGGTCACAGTAGCGAAGCACCTTTACGAACAGACCTGTATATAAGGAGCAAGCATGTCTTCAACCTCCACCAAGCGTATAGAACATAGCGGACTGCAGATTGCAGAGGTGCTATATCGCCTGGTCAATGAAGAAATTGCACCGGGTACTGGCATAGAGCCGGATCATTTCTGGTCTGAATTTGCCGCCATCCTTAAAGACCTTGCGCCCAAGAATAAGCGCTTGCTAGCTGCGCGCGACGAAATGCAGGCCACTATAGATAGCTGGCATCGGGAAAATCCGACCTTTGATGCAGATAAATACCGCAGCTTTCTTGAAGATCTGGGCTACCTCCTGCCAGAGCCTGCAAACGTAGAGGTAAGCACCTCAAACGTTGATGCCGAGATAGCAACATTGGCCGGGCCGCAGCTGGTTGTGCCGGTCATGAATGCTCGCTACGCCCTGAATGCAGCCAATGCGCGTTGGGGTAGCCTCTACGACGCCCTCTACGGCACCGATGTGATTCCCGAAGATAATGGCGCCGACAAAGGCAAGGGTTACAACCCCGTGCGCGGGGAAAAGGTTATTGCCTACGCCCGTAAGTTTCTCGATACGCACACCCCGCTGGCCAGCGGTTCACATGCTGATGCCACCCGTTACGCGGTTGTTGACGGTGAGCTGGCGGTCAGTCTTAAAGACGGCACTACGCAGGCGCTTGCCAACAAAGAGCAATTTGTGGGTTACGTTGGTGATCTGAGCAAGCCTAGCAACATTTTGTTGGTGAACAACGGCCTGCATATCGATATTCAAGTTGATGCGGAACACCCCATCGGCAAAACCGATCCAGCCAATGTAAAAGACGTTGTGCTGGAAGCCGCGCTGACCACCATTCAGGATTGTGAAGATTCCGTCGCCGCTGTTGATGCTGAAGATAAAGTGGTCGTTTACAGCAACTGGCTGGGTCTGATGAAAGGTGACCTACAGGAATCGCTGGAGAAGGGCGGCAAAACCATTACCCGTCGTCTGGTTGATGATCGAGTATTTACTGCCAAAGATGGCTCCAAGCTGACGCTCCACGGCCGCAGTTTGCTGCTGGTGCGCAATGTGGGTCATTTAATGACCAACGAAGCGATTCTCGATGCCGACGGCAATGAAGTGCCTGAAGGCATCATGGACGGCATGGTTACCGCGCTGGCGTCCATGCATGACCTCAAGCAGACCGGTACATTGCGCAATTCCCGTGAGGGCAGCGTCTATATCGTTAAACCGAAAATGCACGGTCCAGATGAAGTGGCCTTTGCCTGCGAGCTGTTTGATCGGATTGAAGATGCATTGGGCCTGGCCCGCAATACACTGAAAATCGGCATTATGGACGAGGAGCGGCGCACTACGGTCAACCTCAAAGCCTGTATTGCGATGGCGAAAGAGCGCGTCATTTTCATTAACACTGGTTTCCTTGACCGCACAGGTGATGAGATTCACACCAGCATGGAAGCCGGCGCTTTCGTGCGCAAGGCGGATATGAAGCAGCAGGCCTGGATCAAGGCCTACGAAGACTGGAACGTGGATATTGGTCTGGAGTGTGGCCTGTCTGGCAAAGCTCAAATTGGTAAGGGTATGTGGGCTATGCCTGACGAGATGGCCCAGATGATGGATGCCAAAGTCGGCCACCCGAAGGCGGGTGCCAACTGTGCCTGGGTGCCTTCGCCGACAGCCGCAACGCTGCATGTGATGCACTACCACCAAGTGAATGTGGCCGACGTCCAGAAACAACTGGCCGAGCGCCAGCGGGCCGCACTGGAAGACATTCTGACAATTCCGCTTGCCAAGGAAACCAATTGGAGTGCCGAGGAAATCCAAAGTGAGTTGGATAACAATGCGCAAGGTATTCTCGGTTATGTAGTGCGCTGGATCGATGCTGGCGTCGGTTGCTCAAAAGTACCTGACATCAACGACGTTGGTCTGATGGAAGATCGAGCCACCCTACGTATTTCCAGTCAGCATATTGCCAACTGGCTGCGCCACGGGATCTGCACCGAAGAGCAGGTTATGGAAACCCTGAAGCGTATGGCTGAGGTAGTGGATCGTCAGAATGCAGGTGATCCTGACTACGTGAATATGGCGCCAAACTTTGATGACAACGTTGCTTTCCAGGCCGCGTGTGACCTCGTTTTCAAGGGCACCGAGCAGCCCAGTGGCTACACCGAGCCGGTACTGCACGCCCGACGCCGTGAGCTTAAGGCAAAACGCGCGTAAGCGTTTTGCCTAACCGACTTCATACCTGTCAGTGTGAGGCTTGCCCGGCAATTTGCCGGGCTTTTTTTAGATTTTCCAATTATTTCTATTGTATGACGCTTCTGGTTTAATGATTTTCAAAAATTATTAGCATCATCGAGGCATTACCCTTATGAATCTGTCCCGCGTCGATCTCAATTTGCTGGTCTATCTGGATGTCCTGCTGCGCGAAAAGAACGTAACACGTGCGGCAGAGCAGTTGGGTATTACTCAGCCGGCTCTGAGCAATGGTCTACGTCGATTGCGGGAGCTGTTTGGCGACCCGCTGCTGGTGCGAACCAGCGAAGGCATGACGCCAACCGAACGCGCCAACGAATTGCAGCCCCAGGTGCGCGGCATATTGGCTTCGGTAGAAAAAGCCGTGTTGCCGGTGGCCGAGTTTGATGCAGGAACCAGCGCCCGGGTATTTCGCATCATGGCTACCGACTATGCGGAATCAACTCTTTTGGCGCCTCTGCTCAATAAGCTCCGTGAAACGGCGCCTGATATTACGCTGGAT
Source organism: Litorivivens sp. (assembly GCF_057445395.1). Classification (NCBI taxonomy): domain Bacteria; kingdom Pseudomonadati; phylum Pseudomonadota; class Gammaproteobacteria; genus Litorivivens; species Litorivivens sp. The sequence goes on along the minus strand of NZ_JBVBUV010000018.1, from coordinate 3,297 downwards.
ATCCTCACGCCCAGTGATGTGTCCTTTCAGGATCTGGAACAGGGCAAAATTGATATGGCGATCAATCGCTTCGATCAGTTGCCCCAATCCTTCCATCAAGCCACCGTATGGCGCGACAGTTTTTCGTGCCTGATGAGCGCTGACAATCCGGTGCTGGAAAACTTCACGCTTGAGAGCTATCTCGAGGCCAGTCATATCTGGGTAAGCAAAACCGGTATGGGTGTTGGACGTGGTATGAGCACAAAAGATCCGCAGCGTCTGGGCTGGGTTGATGAAGCCCTGGGTGAGTCGGGCCATACGCGTCGTATCCGTCTTTTTACTCGTCACTATCAGGTTGCTGCGCTGCTTGCCGGGCAACCGGACCTGATTGCCACGCTGCCCACGCAGGTGGCATTGCTCAATGCCAACGACCCGCGCCTGGCCATCCGCAAACCGCCGTTCATGATCATTCCTATTGAACTGAAAATCGCCTGGAGTCCGCTGTTGCAGCATGATCCCGGACATATCTGGCTGCGCCGCGAAATTGTTGACCTTGGGCAGCGGATTATTCAGGAGTCTCCTAACCGCTGAATACCATTGCCAGCAGATAGTCGATAAAGGCTTCTTTGCTGTGGTCGGCCAGCGGGTGAATTCCGGCAGAATCTTTACCGGTAACCAGTGCCAGTGAGCGGTCCATCAGTGGTCCCAGAGTCACGAACGACACCATCACGCTGGCCAGTATGTCGCGCAGAACCGTTTTTTGTATCCGGTGGATTATGGTTGGGTCGTCCAGCGCAATATTAATGGCCGAGCCGGGCACAAAGTGGCGCGCCAGCCATTCCATTCGAGGCCCTTCACTACTGCCTTCGCGCAGTAATATCTGGCCGTAAGCCGGCACTTCAACTAGTGCGTCGATAAAGGCGCTCATCAGATAGCGGATCCTCGCGCGGTCGTCGCGCAGGCTTTGTGTTTCAGGTTGATACCGAGTCTCAAAGCACAGGGTAAAGCGCTGCTCCACGGTTTCTGCAGCGAGTTTCCACAACGTTTCCTTGTTTTTGAAGTGATACAGGATCAACGGCCTATCCGCGCCGCAGCGCTGGGTGATCTCCCGGAAATTGGTGCCGTCATAGCCGAGACTGGCAAAGCATTCCACGGCGGCGCCAAGAATGGCCTGGCGGGTGGCCTCCTTCTGGCGTTCGCGTTTGCTGGGTAGGGTCATGAAACATTACCGACTATTCATTGACAGACATGTTAGCATAACCTACTGTCACTGACAGTTGTGTCAGCAAATAGAGTCAGGATCATGAGTCAGTTATTAGCCCGAGAAAAGCGATTTCCCTTTCCCATTCCTTATGGCTGGTTCCATGTGGGGCTGGACAATGAAGTTGCGCCCGGAGAGATCAAGCCCGTGCGCTATTTTGGACAAGAGCTTGTATTGTGGCGCTCAGAGTCGGGTGACCTGCATTTGCAGGATGCCTACTGCCCGCATTTGGGCGCCAATTTTGGTGCCGGTGGCGAAGTGGTTGGCGACGGAATCAAGTGTCCCTTTCATCATTGGGTGTTCAATGGTGAGGGTAGGGTGATTGAGATTCCTTATGCCAAACGCCTGAATGAAAAGGCTTGTGTGCGGACTTATCCCTTGGCTGTGCGCCACGGCATTGTCATGGCTTGGTATCATCCGCAGGGCATAGCACCTCTGTATGAGCTCCCCTTTGTCGCGGAGTTGGATGATCCCGACTATGTCACACCGCTTACCACGGTTCACACCATAAAAACCTGCATCCAGGAGATGGGCGAGAATACCGCCGATGGTGCCCACTTTGTCACGGTTCATGGGCATCCCGGCTCGGCAGAATATGGCAATTTTGAATTCCGCGATCATTTTATGATTATGGAAAGCTCGCAGGTTTTTCCAAGCTCCGGTGGGCCCGTGGAAGGTACTCTTAAATCGACCAGTGTCGGTTTTGGTTGGGCAGAAGTGCGCTATCAGACGTTGATTGATGTGTGCATGCTAACGACGAATGTACCGGTAGATGAGGAAACCGTGATGCAATACTTCCACGTATCCTATAAAAACCCGGAGCGCGACCCGAAAATAGATCGCATTGGCGCAGCGTTTAACAAGGAAGTTAACCGTCAGCTTACCGACGATGCGTTTATCTGGGAAAACAAGCGCTATGAACCGTCGCCGAAATTATGTGATGGCGATGGTCCGATCGCTCGCTATCGCAAGTGGGCGCAACAGTTTTACGCGGAGGGCGTTTAATGGCGGCCCTGGATTTTGATCGGCACGAAAACCGTGTGCTCTCGACGATACTCGCCCACTACGCTGAAACCCGGCCAGACGCGGTCTTTTTGCAAGCCGATGAGCGCTGTTTAAGTTACGCCGAGGTGTACGCTCAGGCGCAATGCTACGCAGCAGGCCTGCAGACTATGGGGTTAAATCAGGGGGACCGGCTCTGTCTCTATATGGGGTCCAGCCCGGAGTTTATACTGCTGGCCTTCGCAGCTAACCTGATCGGCGTGCACTGGATTCCAGTGAATACAGATTACCGGGGCGCTTGGCTACGCGACACCCTGAACGATAGTCAGCCAAAGCTGGTGATAACCGATGCAGGCTTTAATGCACGACTGGCTGAAATCGATATTGAGCCGGATGTGAGCGTACGCGTACTCGGCGACAACGACGCCGATTTGTTTGGTGATGTCAGTGCACTGCACGTTCCGGCGATTCATTACGGCGATACCGCATCCATCATGTGGACCTCCGGTACCACGGGGAAATCGAAGGGTGTTATGCAAAGTCATAATGCCTGGGTGCGCAGTGCGCTCAGCGCCGCGCAGATGGGAGGCGTTACCGACGGTGATGTGGCATACAATTGCCTGCCGCTTTACAACTCGGCCGCGTGGGTAACAGGTATTTACCCAGCCCTTGTAACCGGCACAACCTGCGCACTCGATCCGGTATTTTCCGCATCGACCTTCTGGGATCGAACCCGTTATTACAACGCCAGTCACGTCTTTACCCTTGGCGCGATGCATATGTTTCTATGGGCCGCGCCTGCACTCGAGAGTGATAGAGACAATCCGGTGCGCAGTGCGCAGATGGTTCCTATGCCCGATGCGATCCGTGAGCCTTTCAAAGAGCGTTTTGGTATTGATGCAATACACCAGGGCTTTGGGCAGAGTGAAATCATGCTGTTGATGCGCCGGTTTGATGATGGCAATAAAATCTGGCCGCCAAACTCTCTGGGAACGCCAGCCGCAGACATCGACGTGGCCTTGCTGGACGAAAATGATCAACCCGTGCCGGCAGGT
>NZ_JBVBUV010000017.1:0-63190 GCF_057445395.1 Litorivivens sp. | reverse complement strand
GTTTAAAAAACGCCACCACCGCTAGTTTTTCAATTTTTTTTGCCCCATAACCGGGGTTTTTATCTTTTTTTTTTGTTCCACAAAAAAAAATACTCCAACCGACCCCGGTTTTTAGCATATTGATATAGCGAAACGGTATTGTCTTTTTCGTGGCGGGTGGCTCTACGATGCGCGTCATCTGCTCATTGGCGTGCTTTGGAGTGCGCTTTTCATGACGTTACAAATTGCTCTGACACTTCTGGTTCTGCTGGCTGTTTTTTTGGCTCTTGTTTCCAATCGACTGCCGGCTGATGCAATCATGCTGGGCGCCCTTCTGGTCTTGCTCCTCAGTGATGTTATTAACGTTTCACAAGCCTTGGCGGGTTTTTCCAATCCGGGGCTTATTGCGGTTGCCCTGTTGTATGTTGTCGCTGCGGCATTGCGCGACACGGGGGCTATTTACTGGGTGTCTCGGGTGTTGCTGGGTCGGCCGACATCCGCACGCGGTGCCCAGAGTCGACTCATTTTCCCTGCCGGTATCCTCAGCGCTTTTTTGAATAACACCACGGTGGTGGCAATGATGATTCCGGCAGTTCAGGAGTGGGCGCAGCGCCTGCGGTTTTCTGCCTCGCAATTACTTTTGCCGTTGAGCTATGCAGCGATTCTTGGGGGTACGTGCACTCTGATTGGTACCAGTACGAACCTGGTCGTCGATGGCTTGTGGCAGCAACAGGGCAACCCTGGATTTCGTATTTTCGATCTGGCGCCGGTTGGTATACCGCTGTTCGCCGTCGGCGCGACGTTTCTAGTTTTTTTTGCACCGCGCCTGCTGCGTGAAAAACAGAGTTTTGTGACCCAGGCTGAAAAAGCGCGGGAGTATTGGGTGGAAATGCGAATCCCGCCAGGCAGTCCGCTGCTGAATCGGTCGATCGAAGCGGCGGGACTGCGCAATCTAACCTACGGCTATCTGACGGAGGTTGAGCGCGGCGGGAACCTGTTTACGGCTGTCTCGCCAGATATGTTGCTGGAAGCAGAGGATACTCTGACCTTTGTCGGCGCGCCTGAGTGCGCCCGAGAGTTGCAGCGGATACAGGGGCTGGTGCCCGCACATGGCGGCGCGCACAAACTTTCGCTCTATCATCACCAGCGCTGCTTGGTGGAGGTGGTGATCGGCCCAGAGTTTCCGGCTATCAATACTTCGGTGAAGGAGGGCGCGTTTCGCACCCGCTATCAAGCGGCCATTTTGAGTATTAGTCGGGACGGGCAACGCCTGGCAGGTAAGGTGGGTGAGACAGTTTTACGGGTGGGCGACACCCTGTTACTGGAAACTGGTGAGAGCTTCGTAGAACAGTATCAATTTCGGCGGGATTTTCTGTTGGTGAGCCCTTTGCGTGATTCTTCGCCGCCGGATTTCGCTAAAGCTCCGTTGGCTGTGGCTATCCTTGTTGCCATGGTGTTGATTAACCTTGTGGGTTGGTTGTCGGTGGTGGAGGCTGCAGCCTTGGCCGCTTCCGCATTGCTTTTGGCGGGTTGCGTATCTCTCAACAGAGCTCGCCAGTACGTGAGTGTTAACCTGCAGGTGCTGCTGGTAATCGGCGCCGCGTTTGCGGTGGGCACTGCGATGGAAGTCAGTGGTACTGCGCGCTGGCTGGTGAGCGGACTGCTCAGTTCTGGCTTGGAGAATCCCTGGCTGGCACTTGCAATAATCTATCTGGTGACCGCGTTGTTTACCGAGGTGGTTACCAATAACGCTGCCGCTGTGTTGATGTTTCCAATTGCCACCGGTATTGCCGAGCAGTTAGGTGTCAGTCCGGTACCCTTTGTCTTTGCCATTATGTTTGCTGCTAGCGCCAGTTTTATGACACCGTTGGGATATCAAACTAACCTGATGGTGATGGGGCCGGGGGGATACAGTCTGGTGGATTACCTGCGTCTTGGGGTGCCCATGAGTATCGTCGCGGCAGTGATCACGATAGGGCTGATACCGCTGGTGTGGTCGTTTTGACCGCGTCTTTTGCGCGATCGGCGCTTTGCGAGACTAGCGCGTGCGGCTAAACTCCTCGCATGACACAAGCTATTGATCAGTACCTGGACGCCATCTGGCTGGAAAAGGGCCTTAGCGATAACACGCTGGCGTCCTATCGTCGCGATCTGGTGCAGTTTGAGCGTTGGCTCGAGGCTAAAGGTGTAGAGGTGCTGCGCGCTACCGGTGCCGATCTGTTGGAATGGCTTGGGGAGCTGGCACGGCGAGGGCAATCGGTGCGCAGTTCGGCGCGGATGCTGTCCTGCCTACGCGGATTTTATCGCTATTTTGTGCGAGAGAACCGGATCAGTGTCGACCCAACGGTGAATATTGATTCGCCCCGTATCGGCCGTCCCCTACCTAAATCCCTGAGTGAAGAAGACGTTGATGCCCTGCTGGCCCAGCCTGATACCTCGCTTGCGCTGGAGCTTCGCGACAAGGCGATGCTGGAGTTGCTGTACGCTACTGGATTGAGGGTGTCTGAACTGGTGGGCCTGAGCCTGCATCAGCTCAATGTGCATCAGGGCGTGGTCAAGGTCATGGGTAAGGGTAGTAAGGAGCGCTTGGTGCCGATGGGGGAAGAGGCGCTGTACTGGCTGCAGCAATACCTGTCCCAAGGCCGTGCAGAGCTGACGCGTACGGGGGATGTACTGTTTCCGAGCCGGCGCGGGACCCTGATGACGCGTCAGACTTTCTGGCACAGGGTAAAGGTTTACGCACAGCGCGCGAACATTCGGGTTAACCTGTCGCCACATACCCTGCGGCACGCCTTCGCTACACATCTCATCAATCACGGTGCGGATCTGCGGGTTGTCCAATTGTTGTTGGGGCATAGTGACCTGAGCACCACACAGATATACACTCATGTTGCGAGAGAGCGAATGAAGCAATTGCACCAGCAGCATCACCCTCGGGGTTAATTGCCCTTCGGAACTGTTTCAGGTTTCTGCTTTCCAAACTGTTAATCCTAGAACTGAAAGGTTTTTTTCATGATTCAATTTCTTCTTCGTGCCGGCATTCTCGGTGCAGCATTATTGGCACTGTCGGTACAGGCCGCGACGCCGACCGAAACCATCCGTCAGGCTTTCGGCAAGAGCCGTCCGGATATTCAGCTCGAAAGCGTGAAAGCCAGCGATGTTCAGGGGCTTTACGAGGTTCGGCTCAAAGATGGCCCAACGGTCTACGCCACGGAAGACGGCAAGTTTTTTATTACCGGCGATCTGTACCAACTGGCGCCCGGTGGTTTTGTGAATATCGCAGAGCGTGAGCGCGAAGAGTTCCGAAAGCAACGTATGGCTCGGGTCAGCAATGACGAGATGATAGTTTTCCCGGCAGAGGGTAAAACCAAAAGTGCTATCTACGTGTTTACCGATGTCGATTGTGGCTATTGCCGCAAGCTGCACAATGAGGTTCCTGAGCTGAATAAATTGGGTGTTGAAGTGCGCTATCTTGCCTATCCGCGCGATCTGCCACGCGGTGATCAATCCAGAACCACGCCGAAAATGGTTTCTGCCTGGTGCGCCAAGGATCGCCAGGATGCGCTTACCAAACTAAAAAACAACCAGAGCATTCCGACGGCAACCTGTGATAACCCGGTGACTGACCAGTATATGCTGGGTGGTGAGATGGGTGTGACCGGAACGCCGGCTATTATCACTACGCGCGGTGAGCTGGTCCCTGGCTATATGCCGGCAGGCGACTTGGCTCGCGTGGCGATTGAAGGAAAATAACTATTACTGTCACTCTTTAAGGAACGCCCGTGCAGGATCAATTCAGCCGTATCAGCCGACTGCCGCCCTATGTCTTTAATATCATTGGTGAGTTGAAGCAAGCGGCACGGGCGCGCGGCGAGGATGTGATTGATTTTGGGATGGGTAACCCGGATCAACCAACGCCGCAGCATATCGTCGACAAGTTGACCGAGACCGCCCAGCGGAGCGATACCCATCGCTATTCCCAGTCGCGGGGTATTCCCCGGCTGCGCAAGGCGATCAGCGACTGGTATCGGCGGCGCTACGACGTTGCTATCGATCCCGACTCAGAAGCGATAGTGACACTGGGGTCCAAAGAGGGGCTGGCCCATCTGGCGCTGGCGACAACCGGGCCGGGTGATGCGATTCTGGTGCCCAACCCCTCGTATCCAATCCACCCCTACGGCTTTGTGATCGCAGGCGCCGATATCCGCCACGTGCCGATGAGTGACGAAAGCAGTTTTTTCGAGGAGTTGGAGCAGGCCATCCGCAACAGCTGGCCCAAACCAAAGATGCTGGTATTGAACTTCCCGGCCAATCCAACGACGCATTGTGTCGAGTTGGCGTTTTTCGAGAAGGTTGTCAAAGTAGCCCGAGAGCACGAAATTTGGGTGGTTCAGGATCTTGCCTATGCCGACCTTGTCTACGACGGGTATCAAGCGCCGTCTATTTTGCAGGTGGAGGGAGCCAAGGATATAGCCGTCGAATTTTTCTCCCTGTCCAAAAGCTACAATATGCCCGGCTGGCGCGTGGGTTTCTGTTGTGGCAACCGAACGCTGATCGCCGCTCTGGCAAGAATGAAGTCCTATCTCGATTACGGCATGTTCACCCCTATCCAAGTAGCAGCTATTCACGCGCTTGAAGCGGATCAGGCTTGCGTGGAAGAAATACGCCAGCTCTACCAGAAACGTCGCGATGTACTCTGCCAGGGGCTTAATGATCTGGGTTGGACAGTGACACCGCCGAAAGCGACGATGTTTGTTTGGGCGCCTATTCCAGAAGCCTATCGCGCATTAGGTTCGCTGGAATTTGCCAAAAAGTTGCTGGTAGAGGCGAAGGTTGCAGTGTCGCCGGGCATTGGTTTTGGTGAATACGGTGAAGGCTATGTGCGATTTGGCCTGATTGAGAATGAACAGCGAACCCGCCAGGCCCTGCGGAATATCAAGCGGATGATGCGCGAAGACGGTCAGCCATCGGTTGTCTGATCGCCGCTGCGAAAACGGGGGCTTCGATATCTCGCCCTGAATGGGCAGAATCGGCCGTCGATCGCGCCCCTCCCGCGTGTAATACCTCCCAAATCAAGCTAGAATACGCGCCTTAATTTTCGCCGTCCGGCAATGGCCGGACATACGTGCGCAGCGAGGAGAGGCAGCTTGAATCCCGTCAAGGTAGGCATTTGTGGTTTGGGTACCGTGGGCAGCGGTACGTTTAATGTTCTGACGCGTAATCGCGATTCCATTCGCGCCCGGGTGGGAGCTGATGTTGTGGTAGCCCAGATTGGAGCGCGCCGCGATAACCCCTCATGCGATACCGGTAATGTGCCGATCACTCGCGATATTTTCGATGTAGCCCGTAATCCCGATATTGATGTAGTGGTGGAACTTATTGGCGGCACCACGGTTGCGCGCGAGCTGATTCTCGAGGCTATTGCCAACGGCAAGCATGTGGTTACGGCCAACAAGGCGTTGATTGCCGAGTACGGAAACGAGATATTTGCAGCCGCTCAGGAAAAAGGCGTCAGCGTGGCGTTTGAAGCGGCAGTTGCCGGCGGCATTCCGATTATCAAGGCCCTGCGTGAAGGGCTGGCGGCCAACCAGGTGGAGTGGCTGGCTGGCATCATCAATGGCACCGGGAATTTCATCCTCACGGAAATGCGTGAAAAGGGGCGTGATTTCGCCGATGTGCTGGCAGAGGCTCAGGCACTGGGTTATGCCGAAGCAGACCCCACCTTTGATGTGGAAGGTATCGACGCCGCTCACAAGCTGGTCATTCTGGCGTCTATCGCGTTTGGCATACCGTTGCAATTTGACAAGGTATATACCGAGGGTATTACCCGCATCTCTACTGACGACGTGAACTACGCAGAAGAGCTGGGCTACCGGATCAAGCATCTGGGTATCGCGCGGTGCGATGACAGGGGTATTGAACTGCGGGTACATCCCACCCTGATCCCTGAAAAACGCCTGATCGCCAATGTAAATGGCGTGATGAATGCCATTCTGGTCAAGGCCGATGCGGTTGGCCCAACGCTTTATTACGGCCCCGGTGCGGGTAGCGAACCTACCGCCTCATCCGTGGTGGCTGACGTGGTCGATGTGGCGCGTACGCTCACGGCAGAGCCTCAGCATCGTGTACCGTATCTGGCGTTCCATCCTGATACCTTGAGTGATCATCCGGTTATGGCCATCGAGGATGTACACAGCGCCTACTATTTGAGAATGTCTGCGCTCGATAAGCCGGGCGTGTTGTCGCAAATTGCCCAGATTCTCAGCAATGCGGGCATCAGCATTGAAGCGTTGATTCAGAAGCAGCCAGCAGAAGGCGCTGATCACGTGCCAGTGATTCTATTGACCAACATTGCTCAGGAAAAAGCCTTGATGAGCGCTGTGGAGCAGATTCAGGCGCTCGATAGTATTGCTGAAGAAGTAGTGCGCATCCGGGTTGAATCTCTGGCAGGTTGATGAGTGCAAGTGAGCACCAGTAAAAGCACGGGGCTGATTTACCGTAAGGCTGGCTCCCACTTTAGATAAAGACGAAGGCAAACGATGAAATACATCAGCACCCGGGGCAAAGCGCCCGCTCTTAACTTTGAAGATGTACTGCTGACCGGACTTGCGCCGGATGGCGGGCTCTATGTGCCGGAAAAGCTGCCAACTTACAGCGCTGAGCAGATTGCCGCCTGGTCGAAGCTTTCATACGCCGAGCTGGCCTTTGAAATCGTCAAACCCTTTGTTGACGACTGTATCCCTCAGGAAGATCTGCGCGCAATCGTTAACGACAGCTACAGCGATTTCCGCCACGGGGCCATCGCACCGCTGGTACAGATTGACCAGAACGAGTGGGTGCTGGAGCTGTTTCAGGGGCCAACGCTGGCGTTTAAAGATTTTGCGTTGCAGATGCTGGGGCGACTGCTGGATTACGTGCTTGAGCGCAAAAACCAGAAAGTGGTGGTGATGGGCGCAACCTCGGGTGATACCGGGTCTGCCGCCATTCAAGGCTGTAAGCGCTGCAAAAATCTGGACATTTTTATTCTGCACCCTTACCAGCGTGTGTCGGAAGTGCAGCGACGCCAGATGACAACCGTGGCCGGTGACAATATCCATAACATCGCGCTCAAGGGGCATTTCGACCATTGCCAGGCAATGGTCAAAGCCAGCTTTGCGGATCAGAGCTTCTTGCCGGAAGGGCGTCAGTTGGTGGCGGTTAATTCTATCAACTGGGCGCGCATCATGGCTCAGATTGTTTACTATTTTTATGCGGGGCTGGCGCTGGGCGCGCCCGGTCGCAAAGTCAGCTTCTCGGTACCGACCGGTAATTTCGGTGATATCTATGCAGGATATCTGGCCAAACAGATGGGCCTGCCTATAGACCAGCTGGTGATTGCGACCAACTGCAACGATATTCTGCACCGGTTTGTCAGCAATAATCGCTTTGAAAAGCAGGAACTGCAGCACACACTCTCGCCCAGTATGGATATTGTTATATCCAGTAACTTCGAACGTATGCTGTTTGATGGCTATGAGCGCGATGGGGCGGCTATCGACGACCTGATGGATCGCTTCAATCGCGAACCTGTATCCGTGCCGGATAGTGTATTTGCGCGGGTTCGAGACCTGTTTGACAGCGGCCGAGTTAGTGATGATGAAACGGTTGCCACAATAAAATCCGTCTTTGACGAAAGCGAATACCTGCTTGATCCGCACTCCGCTATTGGTGTTCACGCGGCGCGTGCCTGCTGGCGTGATCGCAGTGTGCCGATGGTGACCTTGGCGACTGCGCATCCGGCCAAATTCCCGGATGCGGTCATGAAGGCAGGCTACCCCGAATCACCGGCACTGCCGCACCACATGCAGGATCTGCTGACCCTGCCAGAGCGCTATGAGGTGCTCGATAACGATCTTACTGCGGTGCAATCCTTTATGGCGTCGCACATCAGCGCCTGATGAGTCTTATTATTCAGCGACGCCAGCCGGCGCTGGACAAGGTTGGGTTTTCTGATGCCGTGCCGTCGCTGTTGCAGCGTATTTATGCGTCGCGTGGGCTGTTCAAGGATGAAGACTGTGACCTGTCGCTGAGCCGCCTGTTGCCGCCTACCTGCAAGGGGCTGGACGAAGCGGTATCACGCCTTGTCGACGCAATTACTCTCCAGCAAAAGATACTGATCGTCGGCGATTTCGACGCTGATGGCGCTACCAGTTCGGCACTTGGTCTTCGCGTGTTGCGAGCTTTTGGTGCTGAACGCGTGGATTTCCTCGTGCCCAATCGGTTCGAGTACGGCTATGGTCTGAGCCCGGAAATTGTTGACGTGGCCGCCCAATCCACCCCTGACCTGATTGTTACGGTAGATAACGGCATTTCCAGTATCGCCGGCGTCGCAGCCGCCAATGCGTGTGGTATTGACGTGGTGGTGACCGATCACCATTTGCCGGGTGACGAATTGCCCGACGCGCTCGCCATTGTGAATCCCAATCAACCGGGCTGTCCGTTTCCAAGCAAGGCTCTGGCTGGTGTGGGCGTTATGTTTTATCTGCTGTCGGCCCTGCGCGCAGGACTGACTGCTGCAGGGTGGTTTAAGAAGAGGGCAATCGCGCCGCCACGCATGGCGGATTACCTCGATCTGGTCGCGCTGGGTACGGTGGCGGACGTGGTGCCGCTGGATCATAACAACCGTATTTTGGTGGCTCAGGGCATTCGGCGGATTCGGGCCGGCATGGCCAGTCCCGGTATTTACGCGCTGTTGGAGGTGGGGCGGCGCGACCCCACGCATCTGCAGGCCGCAGATCTTGGGTTTGTGGTCGGCCCGCGCCTTAATGCGGCCGGTCGGCTCGATGACATGTCGCTGGGCATCCGCTGTCTGGTGGCAGACAGCGCTGACGAGGCGAGAAGGCTGGCGTCAGAGCTGGATAGTCTTAACCGTGAGCGGCGCGAGATTGAGCAGGGCATGCAGCAGGAGGCATTGCGGCACCTTGAAAACCTGCAACTGGATGCCGATAAAATGCCGCTGGGGCTCACCTTGCATGACGATACCTGGCATCCCGGCGTGGTTGGTTTGGTGGCTTCACGTATTAAAGAGCGTTTTCACCGGCCGGTTATCGCATTCGCACCTGAAGACAACGACACGGTCAAAGGCTCAGGCCGTTCCATCGCCGGTATTCATCTGCGCGATGTGCTGGATCTGGTCAATAAACGGTGTCCCGGCGCGATCATTAAGTTCGGGGGACATGCTATGGCAGCCGGGCTGAGCCTGCATCGAGCGGCGCTCGATGAATTTTCGCATGCGTTCGCCAGCACGATTGCCGAGCAATCAGATCCTGAGCTGTTTGAGGCGCGACTAAGTAGTGATGGTGAATTGCACGCTGGCGAGCTGACCCAGTCTATGGCTCAGTCACTGTTGGACGCAGGACCTTGGGGCCAGCATTTTCCCGAGCCGCGATTCGATGGCGAATTTTTACTGATTAATCAGCGTATCGTCGGTGAAAAGCATCTAAAACTGGTGGTTGCGCCGGAATCTTCGCCGCAAAAAGCCATTGATGCCATTGCCTTCAATATTGACCCCGATGTCTGGCCAAACCCTGACGCCCGCCGGGTGCGGCTTTACTATGCGCTGGATGTAAACCGATTTCGCGGCACAGAGCAATTGCAGCTTATGGTGCAGTCCCTCGAGGTTATGGACTAGCCATTATTTTACGGCGTGCCACTGAGTTTCGGGAGCACTGGCAAGACTGCCTGATCGGTGAATCTGTGCTGTCGCCGGGCGGGCACCCCAAAACAGCGTCGCGGCTTTCAGCTCTAGTGTCCTTCCTGTAAAATTGCCGCTCTTTTTATCGCTGGACAGACTCTACATGCTGGAAGTTAACGCACTGAGACAATCAATCAAGGATATGACCGAGCGAACAGACGTGCTCCGGGGGTATCTTTGACTACGCTCACAAGAAAGAGCGGCTGACTGAAGTCGAGCTGGAGCTGGGTGAACCCTCCGTGTGGGACGACCCAGACAAAGCGCAGGCCCTTGGGCGCGAGCGAGCAGCACTAGAGGCTGTGGTGCACACCATAGACGAGATGGACAGCGGTCTGGTGGACTTGTCTGAACTGCTGGAAATGGTGGTGGAAGAGGGCGATGAAGACACGCTCGAAGCGCTCGAAGGCGACATTGAAAAACTCGAGGCCGGGCTTAATACCCTAGAGTTCCGCCGCATGTTTTCCGGCGAGATGGATGCAAGTAACTGCTTTCTCGATATTCAGGCCGGTTCTGGTGGTACTGAGGCGCAGGACTGGGCCAATATGCTCCTTCGCATGTATCTGCGCTGGGGTGAGCGTCGTGGTTTCAAGCCCGAGCTGATTGAAGTCTCTGCTGGTGAGGTTGCAGGCATTAAAAGTGCCACAGTACAGTTTAGTGGAGAGTACGCCTACGGTTGGCTGCGAACGGAAACCGGGGTTCATCGTTTGGTGCGCAAGTCGCCTTTTGACTCGGGCAATCGTCGACATACGTCATTTGCATCGGTTTGGGTCTCGCCGGAGATCGACGATGATATCGATATTGAGATTAATCCGTCCGATGTGCGCACCGATACTTATCGAGCGAGCGGCGCGGGCGGTCAGCACATTAACAAAACCGACTCAGCGGTGCGTCTGACCCACGAACCTACGGGCATCGTGGTGCAGTGTCAGAGCGAGCGCTCGCAGCATCAGAACCGCGATAAGTCCTGGAAAATGCTCAAGGCAAAGCTTTACGAGTTGGAGCTACAAAAACGCAATCAGGCGGCCCAAGCGGTAGAAGACAGCAAGTCGGATATCGGATGGGGCAGTCAAATCCGCTCATACGTACTGGATGACCAGCGTATCAAGGATTTGCGCACTAACGTACAAACCAGCAACTGCGATCGGGTGCTGGATGGCGATATCGATCAATTTATTGAAGCCAGCCTGAAAAGCGGCCTCTAATCCATAGGTACCTCAATGACCGAGCAAACTCCTCTGAACGCTGACGACAATCGCCTGATCGCGGAACGTCGCGGAAAATTGCAGAAAATACGGGATCAGCGCAACGCTTTTCCCAATACCTATCGTCGAACCGACTATGCGGCAGACCTGCAAAACGAGTTGGGCGAGAAAGATAAGGCCGAGTTGGAAGCACTGGATCGCAAGGCCTGTGTCGCAGGTCGCATTATGGCCAAGCGGGGGCCGTTTCTGGTGCTGCAGGATGGCACCGGGCGAATTCAGGCGTATGTAGACAAGAAGACGCTCCCCGCCGAGCAGATGGAAGAAATTAAAACCTGGGATATCGGGGACATTATCGGCACCACCGGGCCTGTACATAAATCCGGAAAGGGTGATCTCTACGTCTACCTGGAAAAGGTGGAACTGCTGACTAAATCCCTGCGCCCCTTGCCCGACAAATTCCATGGTTTGCAGGATCAGGAAATGCGCTACCGTCAGCGTTATGTCGACCTGATCGTCAACCCCGAAGTTCGTGACGTATTTCGCACACGCGCTAAAATTGTGAGCTCCATTCGCCGCTATCTGGGTGAGCGAGACTACATGGAAGTGGAAACGCCCATGATGCAGGTGATTCCCGGCGGTGCCAGTGCGCGTCCCTTCATCACGCACCACAACGCACTCGATCTTGATATGTATCTCAGAATCGCTCCTGAGTTGTACCTAAAACGTCTAGTAGTTGGCGGTTTTGAACGAGTTTTTGAAATTAACCGAAACTTTCGCAACGAAGGTTTGTCAACACGGCACAATCCAGAATTTACAATGCTGGAGTTCTATCAGGCTTACGCAGACTACAAAGACCTGATGGATCTGACGGAAGACATGTTGCGAACGGTAACGCTGGAAGTGTTAGGCACCACCCGCGTGGTACAAACCGAGCGCAATGCAGATGGCGAGGTGGTGAACGAGAAAGTTTACGATTTTGGCGAGCCCTTCCAGCGCCTGTCGGTGTTTGATGCAGTGTTGAAATTCAACCCTGACATCACCGCCGAGGCGCTGGCAGACGATACTCAGGCGCGGGAAATTGCGAAGCGATTGGGTATCAAGCTGAAGGATAGTTGGGGTCTAGGTAAGGTACAGATCGAAATCTTTGAAGAGACTGTAGAGCATCTATTAGACCAGCCAACCTTCATTACGGAGTACCCAACTGAGGTTTCCCCGCTTGCTCGCCGAAGCGATGCGAATCCCTTCGTCACAGACCGCTTTGAGTTTTTTGTTGGTGGTCGAGAGCTTGCTAACGGTTTTTCGGAGCTGAATGACGCAGAAGACCAGGCGGCCCGCTTTATGGAGCAGGTTGCCGAAAAAGAAGGTGGAGATCTTGAGGCTATGCACTACGACGCTGACTATATCAAGGCGTTGGAATATGGCTTGCCACCGACAGCCGGTGAAGGTATAGGTATTGACCGCTTGGTTATGCTGTTAACCGATTCTCCGTCCATTCGCGATGTGTTGCTGTTTCCACATATGCGGCCGGAGGGTAGTGCTGGCTGATAGAAAAGGATATTGTTGTCTAAAACAAAAGGGAGACTGTGAATGCGACTCGATACAGTGGACTTGTTTCAGGGTTTGAGTAATGAAGAGCTGGAGGCCTTGCGTCGTGCCAGCGTTGCCAGAGAGTTCAGTAAAAATTCAGTTGTCATTCACGAAGGTGATCTGGCTGACTCCCTTTATATCATAGAGCGTGGGCGCGTTAAGGTTTACTGTAGCGACAAGAACGGTAAGGACTTTGTGCTCGATATTCTCGAAGATGGCGATTATTTCGGGGAGCTTGCCTTGCTGGATGATGACCGCCGTTCCGCCTCTGTTCGCGCCATGGAAACGGCCAGTTTTCGGGTGATTTATAAGCAGGATTTCAATACCGTTCTGGACGCTCACCCGAATATCGCGCGCACGCTGATCCGCAACCTGACTCGTCGCATTCGCAAGTTGACCGACGACGTTAAAGCGCTGGCTTTGCAGGATGTATACGGCCGTGTGGCCAAGGTGCTGACGACATTGGCGGAGACTGACGACAAAGGTGTGGGGCGAATCCAGGAAAAGCTGACTCAGCAGGATATTGCCGACCGAGTCGGCGCTTCACGTGAAATGGTTGCGCGAATCCTGAAGGACCTGACGATCGGCGAGTATATCGCCATTGAGTCTCGCCAGATTTTGCTGCTCAAACAGCTGCCCGAAAGCTATTAAACCAGCAGCAGCTCGGCTCCTAATTGCCCGTCGGCGTAGGAGCCGGGTTCGCTGATGAATCTTCTCCAGCCGGTTCGACGGTTGTCACTGTGGCAGTAGCTCGGCCGCGTCCAAATCGTGCCTGAAGGGTGTCGCCCTGGGATAGCGAGCCAGCATCCGTCACGGCCTTTCCACGTGCATCCAGCACAATCGCATAGCCCCGCTGAAGAGTGCCGTCGGGACTCAGCTTGCGGATCATTTCTGCTGTGTGGTTCAGGCGTTGTTGCTGGTGGCGCAGCGCGTTTCTGACTGCGACCATCAGTCGCTTTTGGGTCTCTTCGAGTTGTCGCTGTTGCTGTGTCAGTTGGCGACTGGGGCTGAGCGACAGCAGGCGTTTTTCCAGACTGTTTACGCGATGGCGATGGGTTTGTAAGAGCTGCCCAATCAGGCGTTGCAGATACAATTCCCGTTCATCGAGACGTTGCGAGCGCTCACTGATCAATTGCGCGGGATTACGAAGCCGCTTGTGCAGACTCTGCTGTCTTTCGCGGGCACCGCGCAGTGTCCGCAGTATTTGGTTCTGCAACGAGGCGTTGAGTGAGCTGAGGTAAGTGCGCACTTCCATTTGGTCCGGGCACAGTAGCTCTGCGGCCGCCGACGGTGTGGGTGCGCGCAGGTCGGCAACAAAGTCGGCTATGCTGAAGTCAACTTCGTGCCCGACAGCGCTTACTACGGGTAGCTCACTGCTGAATACCGCTTCGGCCACGCTACGTTCGTTGAAGGGCCATAGATCTTCCAGCGAACCGCCGCCACGGGTTAGTAACACAACGTCTGGGCGGTCGTCTCCGCTGAGCTGGTTGGCCAGTTTCAGAGCGTTGACAAGCTGCGCGGCTGCTGCCTCACCCTGCACCTGAGAGGGGATCAGGGTAACGCGAAGTGCCGGCCAGCGGCGGGCGATCACCGAAAGCACATCGCGGATCGCCGCACCGGTGGGGGAGGTGATCACCGCCAAGTGGCGAACCCGTTTCGGCAACGCGCGCTTGCGATCGAACTTGCCCGCCGCCTTGAGTTCCTGTTTAAGCTGTTCAAAGGCTTGGGCCAGCGCGCCAGCCCCTGCGGGCTGCATCGTGTCGACTATTAGCTGATAGTCGCCGCGCCCCTCGTACAGGCTTACTTTGCCGGTGATCTGCACCTGCTGCCCCGCTTGGGGCTGAAAGCGCACCGCAAAGTTCCGGCTTTTGAACATCGCGCATCGAATCTGGGCGCGGTCATCCTTTAATGTGAAATACCAGTGGCCTGAGCCAGGGCGCGCGAGGTTGGAAAGCTCGCCAACCACGCTAACCTGCGAAAAACAGTCTTCTAACAGCTGTTTTGCCAGCCTATTGAGCTGGCCAACCGACAGAACATCAGTAGGAGAGGGTGTTTGCATGGGCGGCATTGTAAACGAATGAGAGCAAAGCCGGCGACTATTGGTTTACTCGCATGGCCCCCATCCCTTAAAATTGTCCGATTAACTCGCGATCACCGGAAGAAGCTATGCTGCGAATCGCACAAGAAGCCCTCACTTTTGACGATGTACTCCTACTGCCAGGCTACTCCGAGGTTACCGCTAAGGATGTGAGCCTGCGGACTCGTCTGAGCCGTAATATTGAATTGAACATTCCCCTGCTGTCTGCAGCAATGGATACGGTGACCGAAAGCCGTCTCGCCATTGCGCTTGCTCAGGAAGGGGGTATTGGCATTATCCACAAAAGCATGACGATCGAGCAGCAGGCCGCAGAAGTACGTGCGGTCAAAAAGCACGAAAGTGGTGTGGTGAAAGACCCTATCACCATTGATGCCAATGCCACATTGGCGGATCTGATTGAGCTGCGACGTAAAAACAAGATCTCCGGCCTGCCGGTCATGGACAAAGGCGAGCTGGTGGGTATTGTGACCAGTCGCGATGTTCGTTTTGAGGAAGACCCGAGCAAGCTCGTGTCGGCGATCATGACGCCAAAAGATAAGCTGGTAACGGTGCAGGAAGGCGCCGATATGGCCTTGGTGCGTGAATTGCTGCACCGCAATCGTATCGAAAAGGTCCTGGTGGTCAATGATGCCTTTAAGCTGCGCGGCATGATTACCGTCAAGGATATGAACAATGCCCAGACCTATCCTCACGCTTGTAAGGATGCGTCCGGTCAGCTGCGTGTCGGAGCCTCCGTAGGCACCAGTGCCGATACCGATGATCGGGTTGCCGCACTGGTCGAGGCTGGGGTGGATGTGCTGGTGGTCGATACCGCTCACGGGCATTCCCGTAATGTGCTCAAGCGGGTATCTATGATCAAGCAGCAATATCCGCAGATCGACGTGATTGGTGGCAATATCGCGACCGCAGAAGCGGCCAAGGCTCTGTTGGAAGCAGGTGCCGATGGCGTGAAAGTGGGCATTGGACCGGGCTCAATCTGTACTACCCGGATTGTCACCGGTATTGGCGTGCCTCAGATTTCGGCGATTGCCAATGTCGTGGAGGCCCTGCAGGGAACCGATGTGCCGGTCATCGCCGATGGTGGTATTCGTTACTCTGGCGATATCTCCAAGGCTGTTGCAGCCGGTGCGCACGCGGTGATGATGGGTTCCATGTTTGCCGGTACAGAAGAAGCTCCAGGCGAAGTGGAGCTTTATCAGGGGCGTACTTACAAATCCTACCGTGGCATGGGTTCAATGGGCGCCATGGCTAAAACCCAGGGATCCAGCGATCGCTATTTCCAAAGTGCAGAAGAAGGCGTGGAGAAGCTGGTTCCAGAAGGTATTGAAGGCCGTGTTCCCTTTAAAGGGTCACTGTCTGCCATTGTCCATCAGTTGATGGGTGGGCTGCGTTCTGCCATGGGTTACACCGGCAGTATTGATATCGACACCATGCGTACCCGGCCTCAGTTTACCCGGGTGACGTCTGCCGGTATGAACGAAAGTCATGTGCATGACGTGAGTATCACCAAGGAAGCACCTAACTACCCGCGCGGGTAAGGCTGATCGCGAGAGTGAGTGCTGCTCGCTCTCGCCGAAAAGCCACAGGTATTGTCGACACGGGGCGCAGGCCCCGTTTCTCTTTTCAGATCAGAGACACAAGCATGCAAAACATCCATTCTCACCGTATTCTGGTTCTAGATTTCGGTTCCCAGTACACCCAGCTTATTGCACGTCGTGTACGCGAAATCGGTGTGTACTGTGAGATCCATGCCTTTGATATGCCGGAAGAGGATATCCGTGCGTTTAATGCAAAAGGCATCATTCTGGCAGGGGGGCCTGAGTCGGTAACCGCCGGTCAGTCGCCGCGTGCGCCGCAGGTTGTGTTTGAACTGGATGTGCCGGTGCTGGGCATCTGTTACGGCATGCAAACCATGGCTGAGCAATTAGGCGGCAAGGTTGAGTCGTCTACGATTCGCGAGTTTGGTTACGCGCGAGTATCGGTCAATGAGCCCGGTAGCCTGCTGCAAGATATTGCAGATCACATGGAGGGTTCTCGCGCTCAGCTCGATGTGTGGATGAGTCATGGCGACAAGGTTGTGACCCTGCCGCAAGGGTTTTCCGTCATGGCCGAAACACCATCGTGTCCTATAGCCGGTATGGTGAATGAAGCCCGGAAATTCTATGGTGTGCAATTTCACCCGGAGGTGACGCATACGTTGCAGGGCAAGCGTATATTTGAGCACTTCTTGCTGAATATTTGCGGATGCGAGGCTCTGTGGACCGCAGAGAACATCATTAACGATGGTATTGAGCGGGTACGTAAACAGGTTGGTGATCGTAAAGTATTGCTGGGGCTGTCCGGCGGTGTAGACAGTTCGGTAGTGGCGGCGCTCTTGCATCGCGCTATCGGCGATCAGCTGACTTGTGTGTTTGTGGATAATGGCCTGCTGCGTAAAAACGAAGGCGATCAAGTGATGACCATGTTTGCCGAAAACATGGGTGTGCGGGTAATTCGCGCTGATGCAGTTGAAGTCTTCCTATCGCGCTTGCAAGGCATCAATGACCCTGAGCAGAAACGCAAAGTTATCGGCAATACCTTCATTGAGATCTTCGATGAAGAAGCCCAGAAGCTGAAAGATGTGGATTTTCTGGCGCAGGGCACCATTTATCCGGATGTCATTGAGTCGGCTGCAGCCAAAACCGGTAAGGCCCATGTGATCAAATCCCACCACAATGTGGGTGGTCTGCCAGATGACATGCGTTTTGAATTGGTAGAGCCGCTGCGCGAACTATTCAAGGATGAGGTGCGCAAGATCGGTTTGGAACTGGGCCTGCCGTATGACATGGTCTATCGTCATCCCTTCCCGGGGCCTGGTTTGGGTGTACGCATTCTGGGTGAAGTTAAAAAAGAATACGCCGACCTGTTGCGCGAGGCCGACGCTATCTTTATTGAAGAGCTGCACAAGGCTGATTGGTACCACAAAACCAGCCAGGCCTTTGCCGTATTCCTGCCGGTAAAATCGGTAGGGGTGGTAGGCGACCAGCGCCGCTACGAATATGTTATAGCGCTGCGCGCCGTAGAAACCATCGACTTCATGACTGCTCGTTGGGCTCACCTGCCATACGAGCTGTTGGAGACTGTCTCCAACCGGATTATCAATGAAATATCCGGTGTCTCGCGCGTAACGTATGACGTTTCCAGTAAGCCGCCAGCTACCATTGAATGGGAGTAATCGGTGCTCGCCGATGACGAAAAGTGGATGCGCCATGCCCTAGCGCTGGCACGTGAAGCGGAGCGTCTGGGTGAGGTGCCGGTGGGGGCCGTGCTGGTTCGCGGCGGTGAGCTATTGGCAGAAGGTTTTAATCAGCCAATCAGCAGCAATGACCCCACTGCGCACGCTGAAGTGGTTGTGCTGCGCAATGCAGCAAAGGCGGTGAGTAATTACCGGTTACCCGGCACAACCCTTTATGTCACTGTTGAGCCATGCACCATGTGCGCCGGTTCGTTGATTCACGCGCGTGTCAGCCGTCTGGTGTATGGTGCCCCGGAACCTCGAGCGGGCGCGGTTGCCAGTCAGTTGCAGATTTTGTCGCAACCGTTTTATAACCATCGGATGGAGGTGGAGGGCGGTGTACTGGCTGAAGAGTGCGCGACGCTGATGAGCGATTTTTTTGCCAATAAGCGGCGCTGAGCTCCACGTCGCAATCCCAGTTCTTTCAAGATTAGTGATTACTCAAGGGTGTGTGTCTGATCACAGTGCCTTGTAAAATGGCGCTAAAGCGGGCGGAAGCAGGTCTTCTGCGACTTTGGGTGGCGGTACCCGCACCTTGCTTATTTCTGTCCAGGTAAGCAGGCTGTAGTAGTGGCGGATATTCTGTACGTAGTGCACGGCTTCGTCACCACGGGCGAAGCCATAGCGTGTTTTACTGAAGTATTTGCGTTGACGCAGTAAAGGCAGGCGCTCTTTTACATCGGTCCACAGATTGGGGTTGCCGCCCTGTTTTTTGGTGAGCGTGCGGGCGTCTTCAAGGTGGCCGCGGCCGATATTGTAGGACGCCAGCGCGAACCAGCTGCGGTCTGGCTCGGGAATCGTATCATCGAGCAGTTGGTAGATTTTCTTGTAGTAACGGGCTCCGCCGCGCAGGCTCTGGCGGGCGTCGAATCGGTATTTGACACCCATCTCTTTGGCCGTGCGTCGGGTCAGCATCATCATGCCTTTAACCCCGGTGGGTGAAACTGCTCGCGGATTCCAGTAGGACTCTTGATAGCTCATGGCGGCCAGCAGGCGCCAGTCGATTTCGTATTCTAGTGCAACCTGTTCAATCAGATCCTTGTATTCCGGGAGTCTCAACTCTACCGCTTCAACAAAGGTCTGCGAGTTAATCTGGGTATTGCTTTCATTGTGGCCATAAAAGCGTTCCACCAAACTGGCGAGAGCACCGCTGCCGCGGATCTTCTCAAAAAAAGCATCCAGTTTTTTTTGCAGGCGGGTGTTGTCGTACTTGCTCGTCAGTGCCCACGCGAGAGCGCTGGGTTCACCGATAGAGAAGGCGACGCGGAGTTGGGGGTAAAAGCCTTTATTGGCGATATACTCATTGGAGTCGATGACGGTGAATTCGATGTCGCCATTCTCAAGCAATTCCAGCAGGTCAGCCGTTTCGAGTTTTGGAGGCGATTCCCAAGTGAGCTCTGGATACTCTTCCCGGAGTTCTTTGAGGGTTTCTTCCTGGGTGCTGCCCTGCATGACCTGCAGTTTGCGTCCAATGAGGTCTTCTACCGAATCAGCGTAGGCAATGCCCCTTCGATAAATGACAAACTGCCGTACTTTCATGTAGGTAGGGCCGTATTCGAAGTGCAGGCTTCGCTCCTGAGAGGGGGTGAGGCTTGCAGCCGCAATATGGCTGCGTCCCTTCTCTAGGCGCAGAAACAGGTCGTCGATGCCGTATACCGGGGTTACTTTAAGCTCTACACCCAGGTAGTCAGCAAACATATTGGCCAGAACGTACTCGAAGCCGGTGCCGGTGCCGCGGTTTTCGTAGTAGGTGGTGGGGCCATTGCGGGTCACTACCTTGAGGACGCCTTCCTTCTGGATATGATCCAGGCTGTCCTGCTCCTGGCAGGCGGCCAGCAACAGGCTAAACAGTAGGGTAACTAGGGTCGGGAGTCTGTTCACAACATGCTCAGCGGTAATTTGTCACAATTCTAGCCTTGGCGGGGTTTAGGCGCCAGATTTGTCGTCCGGTGCAAGTGGTGGATTTCGATAAAAATTCGCCGCCAAATCGATTACAATACGCCGCTCAATTTTAGCTCACACAAGGCACTCTCCCAGCATGCTGATACTTCCCGGCTCCCCGGCGCTTTCCGACTTCCGGCTGGAAAAGCTCAAATTGACGCTGCATGACATCGTACCCGATCTGCGGGCGCTGTCAGCTAATTTTGTTCATCTGGCGGCTGTCGATGGTGCGCTCACAGAGGATGAGAAGGCGGTGCTGGACCAGCTGTTGCATTACGGGCCCTCGCTGGAGCAGGAATCGGTGGACGGCCTCAGTGTTGTTGTGACGCCGCGGGTAGGCACTATCTCCCCATGGTCGAGCAAGGCGACTGATATAGCCCGCAATGCCGGGTTGAACAAAATTCAGCGTCTGGAGCGGGGGGTGGAATATCGGCTGTTGTTCAGCGAATCGCCCACTGAAGAGCAGCTGCAAGCGGTGCGCGCCGCGCTTCACGATCGTATGGTTGAAACGGTGTTTGCCACGCCGGAACAGGCCGAGGTGCTTTTTCAGCAGCAGGCGCCTGCACCGCTGGCAACTGTGCCTGTGCTGGCTAGTGGGCGTGAGGCATTGGAGCAGGCCAACACAAGCCTTGGGCTGGCGTTGGCGGACGACGAAATTGATTATCTGCTGGAGGCTTTCAGCGGATTGCAGCGTGACCCCACTGACGTTGAATTGATGATGTTCGCCCAGGCCAACTCGGAACACTGTCGCCACAAGATTTTTAACGCCAGCTGGAGTATAGACGGCGAAGAGCAGGCCTACTCCCTGTTCAAAATGATCAAAAATACGCATGAACTGGGCGGAGAAAATGTGCTCAGCGCCTATGCGGATAACGCAGCCGTGGTGACGGGCACCAAGGCTGGCCGTTTCTACCCCGAGGCGGACAATTTTGAGTATCGCTACCATCAGGAAGATATTCATCTGCTGATGAAGGTGGAAACCCATAATCATCCTACTGCAATAGCGCCATTCCCGGGGGCGGGAACGGGCAGTGGCGGTGAAATTCGCGATGAGGGTGCAGTCGGTCGTGGCTCTAAACCCAAAGTGGGATTGACGGGCTTTACCGTTTCCAATCTGCAGTTGCCTGGTGCAACCCAACCCTGGGAGCAGGATTACGGCAAACCCGGTCGAATAGTTTCAGCGCTGGATATTATGGTGGAAGGGCCTATTGGCGGCGCCGCGTTTAACAATGAATTTGGCCGTCCAAATATCTGTGGTTACTTCCGTACATACGAAGAAACGGTTGCTGGCCCTAACGGCGAGGAGCGGCGCGGTTACCATAAGCCCATCATGATTGCCGGTGGCTACGGTAATATCAAAGCCGAACACGTGGATAAGCCCCCGTTTTCAGCTGGTGCCAAACTGGTGGTTCTAGGTGGGCCTGCGATGCTGATTGGCTTGGGTGGTGGCGCGGCGTCTTCCATGAGCAGCGGGGCCTCCAGCGAAGATCTGGATTTTGCCTCGGTGCAGCGTCAGAACCCGGAAATTGAGCGTCGTTGCCAGGAAGTTATCGACCGCTGCTGGTCTCGTGGTGAGCAAAACCCCATAGCCTTTATTCATGATGTGGGTGCAGGCGGCCTGTCTAATGCCTTTCCGGAGCTAGTCAAAGACGGCGGCACGGGCGGCACCTTTGATATCCGGAACGTGCCCAATGCAGAACCGGGTATGTCGCCGCTGGAAATCTGGTGCAACGAATCCCAGGAGCGCTATGTACTTGCCATCAATCCGCAAGACATGGCCACATTTGAAGCCATCTGCGAGCGCGAACGTTGTCCCTATGCCGTGGTAGGCGAGGCAACAGACGAGAAACACCTACGTGTTGGCGACACGCACTTCGAAAATAATCCGGTAGATCTACCGATGTCGGTATTGTTTGGTAAGCCGCCGAAAATGCATCGGGAGGTACAGAGAGCAAAGTTTGCCAAGCCCACGCTGGATCTGGAAGGCGTTGATCTGGAAGAAGCCGCAGAGCGGCTGTTGCGCTTGCCTACCGTCGGTAGTAAACAATTTCTGATCACTATTGGCGATCGCTCGGTAACCGGTCAGGTGCACCGTGATCAGCTGGTCGGCCCCTGGCAAGTGCCGGTAGCGGATTGTGCGGTTACCACCGTGTCATATGACAGCTATGCGGGTGAGGCGATGGCAATGGGTGAGCGCACGCCAATGGCGCTGATTGACAGCCCGGCATCCGGTCGAATGGCCATTGCTGAAGCCATTACCAATATTGCATCTACCCGGATTGGCCAGCTGTCCGACATCAAACTGTCGGCTAACTGGATGTGTGCGGCGGGTCACCCTGGCGAAGATGAACGACTCTACGACACCGTGCGTGCAGTGGGTATGGAATTGTGTCCGCAGCTCGGGATCACGGTTCCCGTGGGTAAAGATTCCATGTCCATGCGCACGGTCTGGAATGAAGGTGATGAAGAGAAAGCCGTTACCGCGCCAATGTCTCTGATTATCTCAGCCTTCTCGCCAGTGCTCGATGTTCGCAAAACGGTTACCCCGCAGCTCAAAGCGCTGGCTGAAGATACCTGTCTATTGCTGGTGGATTTGGGCAATGGCAAGCATCGCCTGGGCGCGTCCTGTCTTGCGCAGGTTTATAACCAGATTGGCGATGAGCCGGCTGACCTTGACAGTGCTGAGCAACTTAAGGGCTTCTTTAACGCGGTTCAGTCGCTGTTGGCTGAAGACAAGCTGTTGGCCTACCACGATCGTTCAGACGGCGGTTTGTTTGTGACGCTAGCGGAAATGGCCTTTGCTGGACATTGCGGGTTGGATGTTGACCTCTCTGCGTTGGAAGGGCCAAGCCTGGCGGTGCTGTATTCCGAGGAGCCGGGCGCGGTGCTGCAGGTTCGTCGCGGTGACATCGATGCGGTTAAGGCGGTGTTTGCCGACTTTGGGCTGGCACAGCAGGTGGTTGAAATTGGCAAACCGGAAACGGGTGATTCCCTACGCATTCGCCGCTTTGCTGAGGTGTTATTTGATAAGCCGCGTTCGTATTGTCAGCGTTTGTGGTCGCAAACCAGCTATGCGATTCAGTCGCTACGCGACAACCCGGAGTGTGCCCAGCAGGAGTATGACGCCTTGCTGACGGATGACCCAGGTCTGAGTGTGAAGCTTACCTATGATATCAACGAGGATATCGCTGCACCCTTTATCCAGCGGGGGGCTAAGCCCAAAGTAGCTATTCTGCGTGAGCAGGGTGTCAACGGGCAGATGGAAATGGCTGCGGCCTTTGATCGCGCTGGCTTTACCGCGGTTGATGTGCATATGAGTGATATTCTCAGCGGCAGAGTATCGCTGGCGGACTTCAAAGGGCTTGCCGCCTGTGGTGGTTTCTCCTATGGCGACGTACTTGGCGCAGGTGAAGGCTGGGCCAAAACCATTCTCTTCAACAATCGCGCGCGTGATGAATTTGAAGCGTATTTTACCCGCGAAGACACGTTCTCGCTGGGGGTGTGCAATGGCTGTCAGATGATGTCCAACCTGCGTGACCTTATCCCTGGTGCTGCGCACTGGCCGCGTTTTGTACGTAATCGCTCAGAGCAATTTGAGGCGCGTTTTTCGCTGGTTAAAGTTGAGTCATCACCCTCTATTGTGCTCGCCGGCATGGCGGGTTCTCACATGCCGGTGGCGGTGGCCCACGGCGAAGGTCGGGCAGAGTTCCGCTCGGTCGAGCATCAGCAGCAGTGTTTCGACAGCGGCACGCTGGCTATGCGCTTTGTGGATACACAACTGGCAGCCACTGAGGTCTATCCGGCAAACCCGAACGGTTCTCCTGAGGGGCTGACTGGGCTGTGTTCCGAAGATGGTCGTGTCACTATCATGATGCCGCATCCAGAGCGGGTATTTCGTGCAGTGACCAACTCCTGGTATCCGGATGACTGGCAGGAAGACGGCGCCTGGCTGCGTCTGTTCCGCAACGCTCGCGTCTGGCTCGGGTAACTTCTCTGCAACAGCAATCTACGCCAGTGCTTGTTATACTCGCTCGCTTTTAGCAGGCACTGGCCAGAACACAGGCCCTATTTGGGGCCGACAATAACGGTGGACAGGATTAAATGAACAAGTACCCCTGGTGGAAAAACGCACTGATACTGGTGATCGTGGCGTTTGGGCTGTTTTATGCCGCCCCCAACCTTTACAGCCCCGATCCGGCAATTCAGATTTCAGGTGAAAGTGGTGGCGCCATCATCAGTGAAGTTGAACTGCAGAAAGTGACCAAGGCGCTGGAAGCCGAAGGTATTGAGCATTTCGGGGAATCCATCTCGGAAAAAGGTAATTCGGCGCTGGTGCGGCTTAAAGATCGCGAGCAGCAGCTTACCGCTCAGCGACTGATCCAACGTGCTCTGGGTGACGGCTTTATCGTTGCGTTGAATCTGGCACCTACCACACCGGATTGGCTCACCGCGTGGGGCGGCCAGCCCATGAAGCTGGGCCTGGATCTTAGTGGTGGTGTGCATTTTCTGCTGGAAGTGGATACCGACAGCGCGATAGTCGGGCGTCAGGAGTTCTACAGTACGGGAATCAAACGCGCACTTCGCCAAGAGCGTATTCGCGGACTGGTGCAGTTGCAGGACAACGGTGCTATAGAAGGCCGGTTCAAGAGCGAAGAGCTGCGAGACCGCGCAGCGCGAGTAATTCGAGATGAATACGCCGAGCTTCAGGTCACCAAAACGGAAGAGGGTGAGGATTACTTTCTGCGTGCTGTTATTGGCGAGCAAACCCGTAAAGAAATTGAAAATTACGCAGTGGAGCAGAACCTGACGACCCTGCGTAATCGAGTCAATGAACTGGGGGTTTCCGAGCCTTTGGTTCAGCGCCAGGGCAAAAGCCGCATTGTGGTTGAATTGCCGGGTATCCAGGATACCGCGGAAGCCAAACGGATTCTGGGTAAAACAGCGAATCTGGAATTTCGCTTAGAAGCACGTTATGACGCGCCAGCGTCTGACCGTCAGTACTTCGAGTTCCGTTCTGACCGCTATGGCGATGCCGGTGCCTGGTTGGAAAAGGATATCGTTATCACGGGCGAACGAGTGTCCAATGCCCAGGCTGGGTTTGATCAGCAAACTGGACAGGCGCAGGTAAATATCACGCTGGACAGCGAAGGCGGCACCCTGATGCACAGGATAACGCGCCACAATATCAATCGCCGTCTGGGGGTGCTGTTTATTGAGCGCAAAACGCGCACGACCTATGTTGAGACAGCGTCCGGCGAAGAGAAAGTTATAAAAACGCCATACGATGAAAAGCGCATAATCAGTCTTGCGACCATTCGCGATGCGTTGGGTGTTCAGTTTCGTATTACCGGACTGGACAGCCCAGCAGAAGCAGCGGAGTTGGCACTGCTGCTGCGCGCTGGTGCGCTGGCAGCGCCGATCGATTTTGTTGAAGAGCGTACGGTTGGGCCGTCACTGGGCGCCGAAAATATTAAACAGGGTGTGCTGTCAGTGCAGATTGGTCTGGCGCTGGTTGCTGCGTTCATGTTGTTGTATTACCGAGTGTTCGGCGTAGCCGCTGTGATAGCCCTGTCGGTCAATATCGTGTTGCTGATTGCGGTGATGTCGATATTGTCAGCTACATTGACTTTGCCGGGTATCGCCGGGATTGTATTAACGGTGGGTATGGCGGTGGATGCCAACGTGCTTATTTTTGCCAGAATTCGCGAAGAACTGGCTAACAGGGCGTCACCGCAGCAGGCCATTTCAGCCGGCTTTGATCGTGCCTTTGTGACGATCATGGATGCCAATATCACTACCTTGCTGGTGGCGATTATTCTTTATGCTGTGGGTACGGGGCCGGTTAAAGGCTTTGCGGTGACCCTGTCTATCGGGATTATTACCTCGATGTTCACGGCTCTCATGGGCACTCGCTCCATCATCAACCTGATATACGGCGGTCGCCGTGTTAATAAACTGGCGATCTGAGGTTAGTCATGACGGATAAAGTGATCAATTTTATGGGCGCCCGCAAAATTGCGGCGGCGTTTTCTATTGCACTGATATTGATATCAATCGGATCCTTAATTGGAAAAGGTCTGAACTTTGGCCTCGACTTTACTGGGGGTACCCTTGTAGAAGTTGTTTACGACGAAGCGCAACCGCTTTCCAGCATCCGCCAAACACTCGCTGATGCCGGCTATGCTGATGCTGTCGTTGTGTTTTTCGGCTCGGACACCGACGTACTGGTGCGCGTGCCGCAGGGTATGAGCCCCGAGTTGGGAGAGACCATTCTCGGGGTGCTCACAGATGCTGCGGGGGTGGGCGTCGAGCTCCGGCGGATCGAGTTTGTTGGCCCGCAAGTGGGTGAGGAGTTACGTGAACAGGGCGGTCTGGCTATCCTGCTCGCACTGATCGTGGTGTTGATCTATATCTCCATGCGCTTTCAGTTCAAGTTTGCTGCCGGGGCGGTTATTGCGCTGGTGCACGACGTGATTATTGTGCTGGGTGCGTTTTCCTTGTTCAGTATCGACTTCGATCTGACGGTCTTGGCGGCTCTATTGGCTGTTATCGGTTACTCGCTCAATGACACGATTGTTGTGTCGGACCGCATTCGCGAAAATTTCCGCAAGTTGCGGAAAATACCGTCAATAGACGTGCTCAACGTATCGCTAACAGAGACCCTGGGCCGAACCTTGGTAACCTCGTTAACCACCTTACTGGTGTTGTTGGCGCTGTTTTTTGTCGGCGGCGAGATGATCCGCAGCTTCGCAGAAGCCTTGATCATCGGCATCGTGGTGGGCACCTACTCTTCCATGTATGTAGCAGCAAACTTTATGTTGGCCATGGGCATTTCCCAGGAAGATCTGATTATTCCGGAGAAAGAAGGCGAGCCCATCGACGATCTGCCTTAGTGCAGTTCTGAAACCCCCAGGCTCTTATGCGACGTCCATCGCGTAGGAGTCTGTGGGCCGCAGACGAAGAAAATTTTCGCTCAATCCGAATCATTCCCCAGGACTGATGCTGGCCAGCTGTCTGGTGCAATCATTCGCCGCTCTCCATTGTCGCTCAATACCATCACCGGTCGTTCGGCCCCCAGCGCTAGGTGCTTGTCGGTCAACTTGTCACTGTCATCGCGGTCGCCTAGCCAGGCGGGTTTGCTTAAATAGCGCCAAGAGGCGCGATTTTCCTGCTGTAAAAAATCTGAACGATGTTGCCAGAAGCCGCGAGGGTGCTCAGGATGAATATTGGGGTGTAGGGGAGTGCCAGAGGCGTGATGAAACAGCCAGCCCTTAATGGCCACTTCTTGCGCCAGCGAGTTGATACCCAAGTTGCTCAGCACGGCGCGGCTGGCAGAGCGGTGTGGCAGTGCAAGCTGATGTGATGCCATACGGGCCCATTTGATATCAAGTCGGTCTCGGCTGTTGGGTCCCAGCCAGTAGCTCAGCGCATTGCCGGGGGCGAGCGGGGACAGTGTGGCCATAAAAAACTTTATCGCCAATTCCAGATGAATAGACTGGTCGCGGCGATGGCAATGGTAAAGAACGTCAAATTCACCCAGCGTGCGGCCTTCGTCGCGCACGGGTAGATTGTGGGCGAGCAGCGTCGTGTCAGGGTCTTCTTTCAGGAAGAAATGCCAATAACTTTCAAAAATCAGTCCGAGTCGTCGCGACTTGCAGTGCTCGTCTATGTAATCGAGCAGCGGGCCGGGTTCCTGATCGAGCGAACGCAGCCACTGGCGCCGGCCTTCGTGCAGTTGAAATGCAGGTGCGGTAACCTTGTGCGGCGAATCGTCCGTCAAGCCGCTGAAGTTGGCAATCAGCGGTTCTGAAAAGCATATCCAGGCCAGTTGCCGCACCCGCGGGTGCTGAAGAGAATGAATAAAGTCTGTCATAGTGCGATACTGGCGGGCCGGGGTGAAATGACCAATTTTATGGAAACCTTTCGAAATATCGGCATTGTAGGACGTGAAGGTAACGGTGTTGCAGAGACCTTGCAACGTCTGGTGTGCTTTCTGCAGTCGCGCGATCTGACGGTTGTGTTGGGCGAACATATCGCGCGCCTGTTGCCTGAGCACGGGCTTCGTGTCAGTCCACGCAAAATGATCGGGGAAATTTGTGATCTGGTCATTGTCGTGGGCGGTGATGGTAGTTTTCTGGGGGCTGCACGCACCTTGTCCAAGCAGCCTGCGCCAGTGCTGGGTATTAACCGCGGCCGGCTGGGGTTTCTGACAGACATTTCACCGGATGATCTGGAAGCACAGATCGGCGCCGTGTTGGACGGTCATTACACGAAGGAAAAGCGCTTCCTGCTAGATGTTGAAGTGACGCGAAATGGTGAGCCAGTAGGCGCTGGAGAAGCACTCAACGATGTGGTGGTAAATTCGGGTACCTCAGCGCATATGATGGAGTTTGACCTCTACATTGAGGGTGAATTCGTCTATCGTCAGCGCTCTGATGGATTGATTATTTCGACCCCGACGGGCTCCACCGCTTATTCCATGTCGGGTGGTGGTCCGATTATGCACCCGAAGCTCGACGCCATTGTCCTGGTGCCGATGTTTCCCCACTCCCTCAGTAGTCGGCCCATTGTGGTCGATGGCAAAAGCGAAATAAAAATCGTGATTTTGGCGGACAACAAACTCCCGGCACCGGTGACTTGTGATGGTCAGGAGATTATCCCGACCCGGCCGGGCGACGTAGTCTACGTGCGTAAAAAGCCCCATAAGATGACAATGATTCACCCGTCGAGTCACAGCTTTTATGCCAGTTGTCGCGATAAGCTGGGTTGGGGCGGGAAGCTGGGGCAATAGATGAATCTAGAAGCACTTCGCGCACCTCTTTCCAAGGATCTGCGTCCGCTCTCGGTGTTCCTGATCGACAAGGGCGTAGCTCATCAGATTAGTGAGCAGCAGGGAGAGCAGGTCGTCTGGGTGATGGATAGGGAGTCTGCGGTTTTGGTTCGAGCGTTCTACGAGCGCTTTTTGGCCGGAGAATTGGAGATTGGTGCGATAGCGGGAGAGAGCCGCGCACAAGATCGTCCCGCACACCCCAAGGCCTTTCTGCCAGTAACACTGCTGTTGATTGTAGCCAGTATTATTGGTGCTGGCCTGACGTCGCTGAGCCCGGAATTATCGTCTGTATTGAGTTACTACCAGCTGAGCGCGGTGGACAACGGCTACCTGTTAAGCGAGGCACCGGGGCAGTATTGGCGCTGGTTTACGCCGGTGTTCCTGCATTTTGGGTTTTTGCATATCACCTTCAACGCGCTGTGGGTGTGGGAGCTGGGTCGGCGCATTGAATTTCAGCAGGGCAGTCTGTGGCTGTTGCTGCTGACAGTAGCAGTCGGCGTCGCGTCCAATCTGGCTCAGGTCTGGTATACCCCGGGGCAGCTGTTTGGCGGCATGTCTGGCGTGATATATGGCTATCTGGGCTATATCGTTGTTTGGCAACGTTTCGCGCCGGTCCCTGCCTACGAACTACCCAAAGGGATCGTTATTTTCATGTTGGCCTGGCTATTTATTTGTATGGTCGGCTTTACCGAGATGGTGGGATTGGGCGCAATTGCCAATGCGGCCCACCTTGGTGGGCTTGTCAGCGGCATTGTGGTGGCAGTCGCGGCCATCGTGCTGCGCACTCTCACTGCGCGTTGACGGCTTTGATATAATTCCCCTCTTTTCGCAATTGAAAGCATACAACTGAAGACAGCCCATGAATGTAGATGAAATGCTCAAAGCCATGACGCCGGAAATCCACGCTGCCCTCAAGCGCGCGGTAGAAATTGGCAAATGGCCAGATGGTCGTCGCCTGTCGCCAGAACAGCGCGAAATTTGTATGGAGGCGGTGATTACCTATGATCTACGCAACCTGACTGAAGAGCAGCGGGTGGGCTATATCGATCGTGGTAGCAAAGCTGATGGGGAGCTGTGTGACGATGACGCGGCGACCAGCATCTTGAAGTGGGCGGATCAGTAATGGGCGTAGTCGGCGAAGGCAATATCAGCAAAATGCGTACCGAGCTGGTTGAGGGCACTGCCCATTATCAATTACCTCTGGGTGATCAATTGCTGGATATGAACACGCGCATTGGTCAACGACTAAAAATAGATTTTGACGGGGTGATCAACTGCGTTCACTGCGATCGGAAAACCAAGAAGAGTTTTAGTCAGGGCTATTGCTACCCCTGTTTCCAAAAGCTCGCGCAGTGCGACAGTTGCATTATGAGCCCGGAAAAGTGTCATTATTTTGAGGGAACCTGCCGAGAACCTGAATGGGCCGAGACCCACTGCATGACAGACCACATCGTGTACCTGTCCAATACCTCCAAGGTCAAAGTGGGCATTACCCGCGGGACGCAGGTTCCGACCCGCTGGATAGATCAGGGCGCGACTCAGGCCTTGCCGATCTTTCGGGTGAGCAACCGGCTGCAATCAGGTTTGGTGGAAACTGTCTTCAAAAATCATGTGGCGGATAAAACCAGCTGGCAAGCCATGCTGAAAAGCGAACCCGACCCGGTTGATCTGGTGGCTGAGGCGCAGCGGCTGATGGCCGAATGTGAGACCGACATACAGGAATTGCAGGCCCGTTATGGTGAATCAGCCATAACGGCGCTCAATGAGAAAGAATGCCAGATTCGCTTCCCTGTCGAAGCGTATCCCGCCAAAGTAAAAGCCTTTAATCTCGACAAGTTACCCTCGGTTGAAGGTACGTTGATGGGGATTAAGGGGCAATACCTTATCCTCGATACCGGTGTGATCAATATGCGTAAATACGGCGGTTATCGACTCAGCCTGTCCGAATAAACTGGCAGACTACCTTTTCGTGCGTTAACAGTGGAGTTCAATCATGCGTGATGCACAGGCGACCACCATATACCTGAAAGATTATCGTGTTCCTGATTTTCTGATTGATAAAACCGATTTACATTTTGAACTGTTTGAATCGCATACCCTGGTGCATTCACGGTTGGCGATGCGGCGCAATCCGCAAGCACCCTCTGACAAGGCTGCCTTGCAGCTCGACGGCGCTGAGCTGGAACTTGTGTCGTTGTCAATTGACGGCTCGGCCTTGAGCGGCAGTGCGTACCAGATTAACGGTGAAACACTGACAATACCCGACGTGCCCGCACAGTTCGAGCTTGCCTGTACCACGCGTATAGAGCCGCACAACAATACTTCGCTTGAAGGTTTGTACAAATCTAGTGGTATGTTCTGCACCCAATGCGAGGCCGAAGGTTTTCGCAAGATCACCTGGTACCTGGATCGCCCCGACGTGATGTCGGTGTACACGGTTACCGTCGATGCGGATGCGGCACGCTATCCTGTGCTGTTATCCAATGGCAATCTTGTCGCCACGGAAAACCTGGCCAATGGTCGTCACCGGGCGGTGTGGGAAGATCCATTTAAAAAGCCAGCCTATCTGTTTGCCCTAGTGGCAGGTGATCTCGAACGGGTAAGCGATAGTTTCGTCACCATGAGTGGCCGCAAGGTTGATTTACACATCTATGTGGAAGCCAAAGATGTTGATAAATGCGACCACGCGATGACTTCATTGAAGAACGCGATGCGTTGGGATGAGGAGGTTTACGGCCGCGAATACGACCTGGATATCTTCAACATTGTTGCGGTTGATGATTTCAATATGGGGGCGATGGAAAACAAAAGTCTCAATATTTTCAATACCTCCTGCGTGCTGGCTAGCCCCGGAACCACTACCGATGCAGGCTTTCAGCGCGTTGAGGGCGTCGTCGCTCACGAATATTTTCACAACTGGTCTGGTAACCGCGTCACCTGTAGAGACTGGTTTCAGCTAAGCCTTAAAGAAGGTTTTACCGTATTTCGCGACGCCGAATTTTCGGCGGATATGGGGTCGCCCGTCGTCAAACGGGTAGAGGACGTAAGCCTACTGCGCACCGCGCAGTTTGCTGAAGATGCCGGCCCTATGTCACACCCGGTTCGCCCGGATTCTTACATGGAAATTTCCAATTTTTACACTGTGACCATTTATGAAAAAGGCGCGGAAGTGGTGCGCATGATTCATACCTTGCTGGGGCCGGAACAGTTTCGCAAGGGCAGTGACCTGTATTTTGAGCGTCACGATGGTCAGGCAGTGACCTGTGAGGATTTCGTGCGGGCGATGGAGGAAGCCAGCGGGATAGATCTGACTCAGTTTCGACACTGGTATTCACAGGCCGGTACGCCAGAACTTGAGGTGTCTGGACACTATGATGCGGCGGCAGAAACCTTTGCACTAACGGTTAAGCAAAACTGTCGACCAACGCCAGGACAAAAGGAGAAGCAGCCTTTCCATATCCCTCTGGCGATGGGCTTGCTCGGTGACGCAGGTGCACTGCCACTAACCTTGCGCGGCGTGCAGCCTGATACTGAAACCGCCGACAATACCCACACGGTGTTGCATGTTACCGAGCCGGAGCAGACCTTTATTTTCGAGCAGGTGAAAGAAGCCCCGGTGCCCAGCCTGCTGCGCGGATTTTCAGCACCCGTCAAGCTCTATTATGACTACGATCGGGATGACCTGCTGTTTTTGATGCAGCAGGACACTGATGGGTTTAACCGCTGGGAAGCCTCTCAGCAGCTGGGCGTTCTTGCCTTGAAAGATATGATCGCCGCCCATCGCAAGGGAGAAGGCTGCGCGCTGGACAGTCGTCTGATAACCGCAGGTCAAAGCCTGCTGTGCGATGAGTCTCTCGACCCGGCGATGGTGGCCCTCATGTTGACCTTGCCCAGTGAGGGCTATCTGGCAGAGTTGATGCAGCCGGTTGATGTGCTGGCCAACCACGCGGCCCGGCAGCAGGCGAGGCTCGAGTTGGCGATCGCCCTCAAAGGCGAATTACTGGCTACTTATCGTCGCCTGTCGATGGCCCAGGGTGAATACCAACCGACGGCGGAACAGATTGCGAGTCGCAGCCTGAAAAACCTCTGTCTGCAATACCTGATGCTGTTGCCCGATGAGCACAGCCTGCAGCTCTGCCTAGAGCAGCTGGCGACCGCCGACAATATGACAGATCGTTTGTCGGCACTGGTGGCCTTGTTGAACAGTGATTACGAAAAGGAAAAGGCGCTGGCGCTGCAGCAGTTTTACCAGCAGTGGCAGCATGAACCCTTGGTGATCAACCAGTGGTTCCAGGTGCAGGCTACCTGCAGTCGTCCGGGCACGCTGACGCGGGTTCACGAGCTGCTCAATCACCCGGCCTTTGAAATTCGTAACCCGAATAAGGTGCGCGCGGTAATTGGTGCTTTTTGCGGACAGAACGCGGTCAACTTCCACCAGACTGATGGCGCTGGCTATCGCTTTCTGGCCGATCAGGTTATCGCGCTGAACAGCATCAATCCGCAAATTGCCGCACGATTACTTGGGCCTTTGTCCAAGTGGCAAAAATATTTGCCTGAACAGCAGGCTTTGATGAAAGCGGAGCTGGAGCGCATCGCAGCTTGTGCGGGTCTCTCGCGTGACGTGTACGAAGTGGTTTCCAAATCCCTGGCCGAGTAGCGGCCAGGGCATTTCGGCACGTTAGACAAACGTTCGAAACAGCTTGTCGTAGAGCAGGGTAATAGTCGAATAGTTACCCTGCTGCATGTCTTTGTGGTGATTGGCGTGCTTGACTGAAATCCAGCTCAGCAGTCTTCCTGGAAAGTGATCCATGCGAATATGGCAGTGGTTAATTACGTTCAGGTTCTGGAAAACCAAGACACAAAATGCCAGCGTGGCTATGTGAAAGGGCCCCATAAATATACCCAGCAGCGCGGCAGAGCCCATAAACAGGCCGATACCGATAAAGGTTTCCAGCGGGTGCACATAGAAGGCGTCGATGTATGTTGGATGGCGAGCCTGGTGATGCAGTCCATGTATTTTTCGGAAGTAGCCGTTGCCGTGAAATACAAAACGATGGGTCAGGTAATAAAAGAAATCGTACACCATTAATATCGCGACGCAATCCAGCGCGATCTTCCACAGCGGCTGAGGCTGCTGTGTCACGATAAAGGGCACCATGGTTGAGTAGAACACGAGATTGGTAATTGCGCCGATTTTGCGTGTGGAGGCGACTACTGGGGGGTATTTGTCCTTCGCAATTTTATGTTTGTCTTCCTCGCGATTGACTGCCCGCATACCATCAAAGGCGCGGACCTGCTTCACCAGTCTATTACCGATGACGGTAACAAGCGTCAGCGTCGCCAGCAGTATCAGAGTGGCCTGCCAGTTGTAGGTCATGGTGCGCTCCTTTCTTTAATCGCTACCCTGTAATTATGTAAACATACATTTACGAAGAGTAAAATACATATTTACCAGTTTGGCGGTGTATCTGCCCCTTTAGGTGCGGTTTGCGCTATTTTGGTGCAAAAATACCCTGCTACATCCTTGGCCCGTTTCCGGGAGATGGCTCAAATATCGTCAAATTGCCCGATTGTGGGGGCTTTTCCGTGACCTCAGGCCCACAAACTGGCATCCTGTAGGGCTAATTCATTGATGAGGTTACTATGAAAATCGCAAACAACTGTGTCGTCTCCTTCCATTACACGCTCACGGACGAAGACGGCCAGACTCTGGATAGCTCAGATGGCCGCGAGCCACTGGCCTATCTGCACGGCCACAACGGCATCATTCCCGGTCTGGAAAATGAACTGGTGGGTAAAGGCCAAGGCGACTCTCTGCAGGTGGTTGTTCAGCCGGAAGATGGCTACGGAGAATTTAATCCCGAGCTGCTGCAACAGGTTCCGCGCGAAGCCTTCCAGGGCGTAGAAAGTATTGAGCCCGGTATGCAGTTCCAAGCTCAGGGTGAAGGTGGTCAGGCCCAGATGGTCGTGGTTCGTGAGGTTACTGACGAGGCTGTGTTGGTTGACGGGAATCACCCGCTGGCAGGTCAGGTACTGAACTTTGACGTAACCATCGAATCGGTTCGCGAAGCATCTGCCGAAGAGATTGAACACGGTCACGCCCACTGACGTGATACTGACAGGGTGCCGCCACACAACGTTGTGGCGGCAATTCCAGACCATATGATTGTTGTTACCGACCTCGACGGTACGCTCCTCGATCACCACTCCTATTCTTTTGACCCCGCACGCCCGGTGCTGGCCGAACTGGCCCGACGCCATATCCCGGTTATTCTCAATACTAGTAAAACCCGCGCGGAGCTCACCGATTTGCAGCGAGCCTTGGGCCTGCAGACCCCGTTTGTGGTTGAAAACGGCTCTGCTATCTACAGTGCG
Organism: Litorivivens sp.; assembly: GCF_057445395.1. NCBI lineage: Bacteria > Pseudomonadati > Pseudomonadota > Gammaproteobacteria > Litorivivens > Litorivivens sp. The sequence goes on along the minus strand of NZ_JBVBUV010000017.1, from coordinate 28,171 downwards.
GATCAATCAGCTTGTAGGGTGCTTGGGGTGCCTCGCGTCGAGTTGTTGAGCGCGTTGGGCGACGCACGAATTCAGGGTTACCGTTTCTCTGGCTATGCTGATATGTCTGTTCAGGACGTGGTTCAGCACACCGGGCTCAGCGAAGCCCAGGCGCAGGCGTCGATGGCGCGTGAATTTACCGAGCCTGTTGTTTGGGAAGATACCCCAGAACGCCTTGCTGATTTTGCGCAATGGATTAAGGCACGGGGATTGCAGTGTTTACGTGGAGGGCGCTTTGTTCACGTGATGGGGCGCTGCGATAAGGGGCTGGCTATGCAACAACTAATACAGCACTACTATACTGACAATCGTGGCCCGGTGGTGGCGCTCGGGGATAGCGAAAATGATCTGGCCATGCTCGAGCAGGCCGATATTGCCGTGTGTATTCGCTCTTATTCTGACCGCCGGCTGGAACCGGCATCGTCAGTCGTAGCAATACATACCGACAACTATGGTCCGCAAGGGTGGGCCGAGGCCATGACAGATATTCTCAATCAATGGGGAAGAGATTAAGTGGGCGATTTTTATCAGAGCGGCAGCATAGCCACCTTGCACAATCTCGTGGATCGGCCGCTGGAGGCGCTTGAGGCGGAGTTGTGTCAGTTCTCTCACACCCGGCCGATGAGTCTGGTGTTACCGAGCCTCTTTTCCGAGCTCCAGGGCGAGGCGCTGGAGAACATTGTCCAACATTTGCAGAAGGTTCCCTATCTGAGCGAAATCGTTGTTGGGCTTGATCGGGCCAGCGAGGACGAGTTTCGACAGGCCATCGATTTCTTTGGCCGGTTGCCGCAACACCACAGAATTCTCTGGAATGATGGGCCGCGCCTGAAAGCACTTGATCAGCGCTTGCAGCAGGAAGGCTTGGCGCCGCAGGAGGCAGGAAAGGGGCGCAATGCCTGGTATTGTCTGGGGTATGTGCAGGCTTCAGGCAGGGGCAAAGCGATAGCCTTGCACGATTGCGATATCGTCACCTATGACCGTTCGCTGCCGGCGCGTTTATTTTATCCGGTAGCTAATCCGGTATTCAGCTACGAATTCTGTAAAGGTTATTACGCCCGGGTCACCGACAAAACGATCAATGGTCGGGTGAGCCGCTTGCTGGTGACGCCGCTGATCCGGTCGCTCAAAAAAATCTACCCGAATATGGAATATCTGGATTATCTGGATAGCTTTCGTTATCCACTGGCCGGTGAATTCTCCATGCAGGCAGACGTTGTCAGTGACCTGCGCATTCCCAGTGACTGGGGGCTTGAAATCGGGCTGTTGTCGGAAGTCTTCCGTAACTATTCCTGTAATCGCCTGTGTCAGGTGGATATTGCGGATCGCTACGATCACAAACACCAGGATCTGTCAGAACACGACGATAGTGGCGGCTTGTCGAAAATGTCTATCGATATCACCAAAGCCATTTTCCGAAAGCTAGCAATCAATGGCGTAGTATTTTCCAACGAAACCTTCCGCTCCATTAAGGCTACCTATTACCGCATGGCGCTGGATTTTGTCGAGATGTACAACAACGACGCGTTGATGAATGGTCTGCAGTTGGATATACATCGCGAAGAGCAAGCGGTGGAGCTGTTTGCCGGCAATATTGTAAAAGCGGGGAATATCTTTCTCGACAACCCGATGGAAACGCCGTTTATTCCCAGTTGGAACCGGGTTGTCAGTGCCATCCCGTCCATTCTGTGTGACCTGCGTGAAGCGGTTGAGGCTGATCGACGGGAGTTTGGTGGGCGTGACTAATCAGACTGATTTTGGCTTGCTGACGGCCACACTCGACAGTCAGTTGTCGTTTATTTACGGTGAAGCGCGGGCGCTTGAGTTGCGCGAGCGGATTGTCAGCTTGTTTGGCTTTAATGACACAACGTTTGGTCCCGAGCCCTTCAGTAATCACTGGGATCAATCCGATATCTGGATGATTACCTATGGTGACAGCGTTCAGCGGGCGCCTGACCCTCCCTTGCAGGTGCTCAAGGAATTTCTTGATACGCGCTTGCAGGGTGCAATTTCGGGTGTGCATATTCTGCCGTTTTGCCCCTACAGCTCCGATGACGGTTTTGCCGTCATCAATTATGTGGAGATAAACCCCGCACTAGGTGAATGGGAAGATATCGAAGCAATCTCGCGAAACTACAGCTTAATGGCCGACTGTGTTATCAACCATTGTTCCAGTCGCAGCCTGTGGTTTGAAAACTTTAAGAAGGGCGAAGGTGTTGGTGCCGATTTCTTTTATGAAGCCTCTCCGGAAGATGATCTCACTGCAGTAGTGCGGCCGCGCACCAGCCCCTTATTGCGGCCTACGGAAACTGCGAGTGGCCTGAAGCATGTGTGGTGTACCTTCAGTCACGATCAGGTGGATTTTGATTTTGGTAATCCCAGCGTGCTGCTTGAATTCCTTTCAATTATCAAGCTCTACCTGGATCGCGGCGTACGCATTCTGCGTTTGGATGCAATAGCTTTTTTGTGGAAGGAATTAGGTAGCAATTGCCTTAACCTGCCGCAAACGCACGAGATCGTGCGCTTGATTCGAACAGTGTGTGAACACTACCGCGGCGACTCAGTTATTATTACCGAGACCAATATTCCTAACAGGGAAAATCTGAGCTATTTCGGTAATGCCAATGAGGCGCATATCGTTTACAACTTTTCACTACCGCCGTTGCTTCTGCACAGCCTTCTCAGTGAAGACTGCAGCCACTTGAAAACCTGGCTGATGAGCATGCCGCCTGCTCAGCATGGTACTACCTACCTTAATTTTATTGCGTCCCATGATGGTATTGGTCTACGCCCTGCGGAGGGGCTGCTGAGCGACGAGGAACTGTCGCAGTTGGTAACCAGTGTCGAGTCTTTCGGCGCTAAGATTTCGTGGCGAGCCTTGGAAGATGGCGGTAACCGCCCCTATGAACTCAATGTGAGCTTGTTTGATGCCTTGCGCGGAACTCATCAGGGGGAGGACGAGTTCGCAGTGCCGCGTTTTCTTTGCGCGCATGCGATCATGTTGGCGCTTGAAGGTATACCGGCGTTTTATATTCATAGCCTGTTTGGTACGCGCAACGATTACAAACGTTTAGAAAATACTAGTCATAACCGCGCGATCAATCGTCATCAATGGCAGTGGGACGAGCTGCAAACTGCGATAACGGATGACACCACGCATCGCCAGATCTTCGAGGCGCTGCAGCGCCTGATTCGTGTGCGCAAGGCGCAGCCCGCATTTCACCCCAATGCCACACAATATACGCTGCACATCAATGATCAGGTCTTTGCTTTCTGGCGGCAGAGTGCTGACCGACGGCAAAGCATATTTGCCCTGCACAATATTTCCCGACAAGAGCAGACAGTCAGCCTGACAGAGTTGAACCTCATCGGAACGGATGCCTGGTTTGACCTGCTCAGCGGTATCGCTATTGAGGATTTACGCGGTACGCTATCGCTTGCGCCGTATCAGTGTGTCTGGATCAGTAATTCAGGCTTGTAGTCGTGGCGATGCAAGCTCTGGCTGTTGGCCGCACTCATCGCTTTGCGCTATTAGTGCTTGTGCCCCGCCCAAAGGTAGCTTAGGATTCTCGGTGTTACTCAACTTTCTGATCTGAGATCACATGTATCCACTTCATCTTATGACGTTTAGTGCTATTCGCTGGCTGGTGTGCCCGGCGAGGCTTGGCTGCGTGTCTGGATGAGGTAAACCCCTAATTCAAAAAGGCCGCAGAAATCTGCGGCTTTTTTTGTTTCAGGCTCCAGATTTCTCCGGCACAACAGGAGAACCAAAACATGGGGCCGCCGCTGGCTTACCTGATTGTGATTGCCGTTTGGGCAACAACACCGCTCGCTATCAAACTGAGCAGTGAATATTACGCGCCAATGGCGGCGGCTTCGCTGCGATTTTTGCTAGCCTGTGCCATCGCCTGCTGTTTGATTGCGCTGTTTCGTGGCGGTAGTAGCCTGAAACGGACTCACTGGAAAGCCTACCTGGTAGCGAGTTTGGGTATCTTTCCGAATATGCCTTTGGTTTACATGGCAACCGGCTATATCTCTTCGGGGTTGGTGTCGGTAATGATGGCAACCGCGCCGTTTATTATGGGCGCCTTATCCATCTTTGTTTTGCGACAGAACCCCTTTACACCCTTGCGGATGTTGGGGCTGGTGGTCGCGCTGGCAGGGCTGCTGGTGATCACCGCGAATCAGTTTGCGTTGGATGCTGATGCGTGGCGGGGCATATTACTTATGCTTGGCTCCACCTTCACATTTTCATTGAGTAATGTGTTGCTCAAACGAATGGATACTTCGACGATTGATCCTCTGGAGCAGAGCCTTGGCGCTATGATATTTGCGTTGCCTGGGCTGTTACTGTGCTGGCAGGTTAGTGATGGAAATGTGCCGAAAATTGCCCCCAATAGCGCCACCTGGGCCGTTGTGTATCTTGCGGTCGTGGCATCAATTGTCGGTTTTATGGCGTTTTACTATGTGCTGCGCACGCTGCCGTTTGAACTGGTTGGGCTGGTGCCGCTGATCACTCCAGCGCTGGCCATGACGCTGGGCGTGCTTTATGCCGGCGAGATGGTTGATGATGCACTAAAGCTCGGCAGCCTTATGATTTTGTTGGGGCTGGCAATCTACGAGGTGGTGCCCGGCCTGCTGAAACGCAGGCGCATGTCAGTTGTCGTCAGCGGCTGTGCTGGGACTGCGCAGCATCAGTAGGCCACCGCTAATCACAAGCGCAATGCCGAGAACTGTTGGGGTGTCGGGAACCGCACCCCAGATCCACCAATCGAGTAGTCCGGCGAAGACCAGGGCAAAGTAACTGGTGGGTGCCAGAATGGACGAGGGCACATAGGAGAAAGCCTTGGTATAGATCACAAACGTGCCATACATGACCACGCCGACGTACAGCAGCCAGGGCAGCGCAGCTTCGGGGATAGGTTGGTAGTGAAGAACGAAAAACGGCAATACAAACAGCAGGGATATACTGAAATAGTAAAACAGTATCCGGCTTTCTGGTTCGGTGCGGGCAAGCTCACGCGTGCTGACCATTGAGATGGCCAGCCCCAGCCCGGAACTGAGAGCTACCAACTGCCATGGGCTGATGCCGTCGATAGTGGGGCGCAGTACCAGTAGTACACCGGCAAAGCCAATGATCAGTGGCAACAATCGTGAAGTGGGGATGGCGTTGCGATACCAGACGAGTATGACCATTGGTACCATCAGTGGCGCCGTATTCCGAAACAGGGTCGCTTCGACCAGTGGCATATATTGCATCGCCAGATAGTACGTATAGAAACACGCGCAGCCGCTAATACCGCGAATGGCGTGTTGCAATGGCCGTTGGGTGACTATCGCGCGTTTGCCGTTGCGCAGCCACCAGGGCAACACCAATAGGAAGCAGATCAGGTATTGCGCCAGAACAATAGCGGAGATGTGAACCTGTCCGCTGAGGTGTTTGCCGGCCGCAGCAACAGTGCTGCCGAGGAATACCGTTAGAATGCCGAGTGAGATACCGAGCGCAAATTGTCTTGGATTGCCAGTAGTAATGTTGTTTTCCTTGCACAGCCTTTGTGCGCAGATCGGGGGGCGTCATGCGGCGGGCTGAAATTTACAATTGGGTCTTTGTAGCGTGAAGTGTAAGGTGAAGTGATGTCTGTGTGGAAGCAGCCGGCAACAATTGACGACCTAAATCGCATGCAGGGTGACAGCCTCGCCACTGTGTTGGGTATTGAGTTTATTGAAATTGGCGACGATTACTTGAGGGCCACCATGCCAGTGGATAATCGTACCCGGCAGCCCTTTGGCCTGCTGCACGGCGGGGCTTCGGTCGTGCTGTCGGAAACCATGGGAAGTGTAGGCGGCTTTCTGGCGGCGGCGCCGGGCTCGATGGTTGTTGGCCTGGAGGTGAATGCCAATCATTTGCGGTCGGCGACGGAGGGTGTGGTTACAGGTACCTGTAAGCCATTACATATGGGGCGAACCACGCAGGTCTGGGAAACTCAGGTTCACGACGCGCAGCAGCGATTGGTATGTGTGTCCCGGCTAACCGTAGTCGTCAAAACGCCTAAGAAGTAACCGTAAATTCGAAGGTTGGGGGCTGGTTACAGCCCCTGGATTTTGCGTACGGCCTCAACTTCGAGATCTTGAAGATCTTCCAGAATGTTATCGAGCACAGTGCTGATTTTGGTGCAGGTGCGAATGGTTTCAAGGTTGGGCCAGGTTGCCCGTTCACCTTCACGCATCAGGCCGAATAACTCCTCTTCCGACAATTTGGCGAGCAGTTTGCGCAAATCGTAAAAACGGAAGCTCGGTACGATATTGATATCACCCGAATACTCCTGCTTGGCGAGGCTGTGCATACTGTTCAGCGCCATGTTGACGCGAGGCATATCGCGTAAATAGTTTTGCGATATAAAGCGCTGGGCATCGAGTACTTCGGTCAAAGCCGAGCGACCGACGCCGGTCAGTAGGGTAGACAGACCTCCGCGCTTCTTTTTACGGCTGATAAACGGCAGAACGACGGGGTTAACCTGGCTGACGATGAAGTGGTTCACGCCGTACATGCGTGACAGTCGTTTCGCCGGCAGGTCATCCGAAATCGAGCCATCGATCCATTTGCGTGAGGCCAGGTATGGCTGGCTGTCACCGTAAACGTTTTTAGCCTGAAGGCTGACCGGTGGGTACACGCCGGGTACCGCGCAGGAGGCGAGTACAGCCGAGCGGATATAAACATTGGGTGAGGCAATGGCATTTAGCAGACGCGAGGTCTGGTGCGGCTCAGCCGGGGCAATCGAGATACAGATTTCTCGTCCCGTTTTCTTGTAAGCCTCTTCAAAGGTCATGTCTGGAATCAGACGGCTTATCAAATTCTGCAGGTCGTGAATGTCGATGTTGGCGCGGGCTCCGCGGAACATGCGATTGAACCAGCTGGCTTCCTGCTGTGCTTCAAACGCCAGGTTCTTGGGATCCATGAACTTTTCCATCTCGTCGTCGGTGTGCGTGCCGAGCACGGCGGCGACGAGTGAGCCGGCGCTGGCGCCGGAAATCACGTGGGGGAGTAGCTTTTCTTCCAGCAGGGCTTTGACCACGCCAATGTGGTAGAAGCCCAGTGCACCGCCGCCGCTGAGCATCAGCGCTGAGCGGCCATAGCATTGGCTGGCCCGATTAAAGAAGTCGAGCTTGTCCTCGAAACTGATGTCTGGGTTGTCGGTGTTGGCAATGTGTGTCAGGGCGCTGGCAATTTCATCCACATAGTCCTCTATCAGCACCTTGGTGCCAAATTTGGAGCGGGAGTGCACGGCAGCTTTGCCCATGCCGCCCATATTGCCGTGAATGCCCTCATTCAGGGTGAACAGCAGGCCAATGTCATCATGGCGGGCGCGCAGCGCGCGCAGGCGGTCTAGGCGGTATCGGATGGACACATGGTCGTATAGCCGGGTTTGGTCCATTTTGCGCCACTGAGCCAGTCCAACCAGTTCATCGTAAGCCTGGGCGGCCTGAGACCATTGCTCGTAGTTCTCGGCATTGCGCATGCGATCTTCGAGTTGTTTACGTCTTCTCACCGGTAGCTGCACCATAGATTCCTGATTCACATATAAATTGACAGTGGCCACATTGTAGAGCGTCTATCAGCTGATTCATAGCGGCCCCACTTACTGATGTTGTCAGATGGCACACTCGCAAATATATGTTTCCATCGTGTGAATATGGCCCTTGCAGCTCAGTTTTCCCTCTCATCTTGGGGAGGGCTCGCGTATAATTGCCGTTTTGTTCAGGATCAGGGACGAGGTATGGCTGACGACCCGGTTTTTATGCCCCAAAAGTACTCTCAAAGACGGCGCTCCATGCAACTCGCGGAGCTAGGGGTGCGCGGTTCGGTGCGTATGTTGCAAACCTTCGCTGCCGTCTATCCCAAAGCGGTGAAATGGCTCTATAACTGGCGTGTGCCGTCACCGGCAGAGATGCGAGAGCTGTTTGAGACCTTGGGTGTGACCTATATCAAATTTGGTCAGTTTATTGCCAGCTCACCCTCTATCTTTCCCAAAGAGTACGTGGATGAGTTCCAGAAGTGCCTGGATCAGACGCCAGCGATACCCTTTCGTAAGGTAAAGGCCATTATTGAGGAGGATCTGGGTAAGCCGTTGGATCGCGTGTTTGCCCATGTCAGCCCGGAACCCTTAGCCTCAGCCTCGATTGCCCAGGTTCACGCGGCAAAACTGCTCACGGGCGAAGACGTAGTGGTCAAGGTGCAAAAACCCGGTGTGCGCGCCACCCTCACCACTGACCTGAATGCGGTATACCTCGTAACCCGCTTGTTTGAGCGGATCGTGCCGAATCTGGATAGGGGCTCGATTGCCGACCTGGTCGAGGAGATGTTTCAGGCAATGCTCGATGAGTGTGATTTTGTCAAAGAGGCCGACAACCTGATCCAATTTGACCGTTTTCTTGCCAAGTCCAGCAATTCGATGGTGGTGGTGCCAAAGCCCTACTTACAGGCCAGTAATGAGCGGGTGCTGACTATGGAGCGATTTTATGGCGTGGCGCTGACGGACATGGAGGCTCTCAAGGCTTCGGGGCATGACCCGGCAGAAAGCCTCTTCAATGCCATGAACACCTGGTTTGCCAGCCTAACTCAATGCGACTTCTTTCATGCAGATTTGCACAGTGGCAATTTGATGTTGCTGAAAACTGGCGAAGTGGGATTTATTGATTTTGGTATGGTTGGGCGGATCAAACCGAGCGTTTGGGAGGCGACCTTCAGGCTCTTCATGGCGGTAAACGAACAGGATTATCAGGCCATGGCGGAATCGATGCTGGCTATCGGCGTCACACGCAGTGAAGTGGATGTCGCCGCTTTGGCGCGAGATATAGAGCGCCTGTTTAGTCGCTTGGATGCGATGGAGCCTGAGTACTTGCTTGGTAATGGTGGCGCAGAGCCGGATGGGGTGACGAACTTAATGACGGAGCTGGGTGCTATTGCCAAAGATTATGGTATCCGCTTCCCGCGTTCTTTTACCCTGTTGCTAAAGCAGTTCCTGTATTTTGATCGCTATATGGATCTGCTTGCCCCGGGCGCCAATATTTTCGGCGACGATCGGGTAAACCTCTACCACTAATACTGTACGCCTGTTAATGGAAATCGGGTGCTGGCTGGTCTTCAATGGCGGCACCGATAAAACTAACAGGCCAATCCCATGTCTTTTGTTCTGGTTGATAAGCCCCGCCCGCACGTCACCCGTATTACCCTGAATCGCCCTGAGCGAATGAACGCCATGGCATTCGATGTCATGGTCCCTCTAAAAGAGGCATTGGAAGAAGTCAGCTTTGACAATGATACCCGGGTTGTCATCCTGACCGGCGCAGGAGAGGGCTTTTGCTCGGGTGCCGATCTGGAAGATCCTGGCTACATGTCAATCTTTGATGGTCTCACCATGCCCGGTATAGCGCGCCGCGCGATGAAAGTTCTCGATGACGTAGTGAAGGCGCTGCAGGATATGCATCAGCCGGTGATCGGCGCCATTAACGGCGCAGCCATTGGTGGTGGTTTTTGTCTGGCAATGGCTACGGATATTCGGGTCGTCTCCGAGAGAGCGTATTTTCGCGCGGCTGGCATCAATAATGGTCTGACTGCGGCGGAGCTGGGGCTCAGTTATATGTTGCCCCGGGCAATAGGGTCGAGTCGCGCTTTCGAAATTATGTTGTCCGGCCGGGATGTTGATGCGACAGAGGCCGATCTTATTGGTTTGGTATCAAAAGCCGTCCCACATGAGTCCCTGCTCGATGAGTGTTATTCGGTGGCCGAGAGAATTGTTGGTTTCAGCCAGTTGGGTGTGGAGTTGACCAAGCAAATGTTGTGGGCAGGTCTGGAGGCCGGAAGCAGGCATTCGCACATGAACCACGAAGGGCATGCTCAGCTGTTTGTGCGGATGACGACGCAGAACTTTGAAGAGGCGATCAAGGCCAGAAAACAGGGCAGGGCGCCCGAATTTAAGGATTAGTCAGTTGGTTTGCTTTGGCCTGCGCATGCGGCCGTATAGGGCATTCACCCCAGAATGCCCTATGGCACACCTAGGAATTAGTGGTAGCTTGCGCTACTCTTGGGGGTAACTGGTGATTTTTAGCGCTAAAGTCACCATTCAAGCCACAAGAGCACAATCATGTCGCGTTACCTGACGTACATAGCGATCGCAGCCCTGCTGATGGTGGGGGGGCGTGGACACGCCCTCGGACTGGGAGAAGCTCAGGTACGTTCTCATTTTGGCTCACCGCTGGATTTGAGTATTCCTGTACAGCATCTCAGTGGAATGACAGGGGATGATCTACGAATAGCCCTTTCGGCACTCAATGACGCAGTCTCCGGCTCCCCTCTGGACGCGATGGTGGGCAGCAAGTATGAGGTCGACTATGACCCTGCTACGCAATCTATACGACTGCGTTCGAACGAGCCGGTCATGGAGCCCTATCTCGCGTTTACCCTGAAAGTGCGGTGGCCCAGTGGACATCTGAGCCGCGAATACACCGTACTGCTCGATATGCCCGCAATACACACCACCAAACCAGCCCAACACGTTGCCAACGTCAATCAGGCTGTCGGTAAACCTGGTGTAGGTTCTGGCGCTGTGGCAGCTGATGTCAGCAGTGTAAAGGCAGTGCCAGTTAGGGCTGAGCCACGGATGCCGCCAGAGCAGGCAGCGGCAGATTATGACAGCGGCCGTTACCGTGTTGTGAGAGGTGATTCGCTCTGGAAGCTGGCGCAAGATATCAGTGATCAACGCCAGGGCAGTCATGCTCAGTGGATGGCCGCGCTGTTTCAGGAAAACCCAGGCGCTTTTATTTCAGGGCGGCCTGATCGGTTGAAAGAGGCCTACTTCTTAACTGTGCCAGAAGCCTGCTCAGACACCAGACTTCTGTTAACGGCTGACGGGGGCTATCGGTTGGTGGCAGGTGAGCACCAGAAGGTTGCTGGCCGTGCTGAGAATGACGCGGCGGCTGCACCTGCACTAGAGAAGGGTTCCGAATCAGTCGTCGACACAAAGCCGTCGTTAGTAGCTGAATTAGGTGCATCGGAAGTGTTAGCCGGCGAGCAGTTATTGGTCGAGGCTTCGCTGCCCGTCGAGCCGGTCCCGAGCATGGATGAGGGTGCGCCGGAACTCAGTGTGTCGCCGGTCGCCGAACGTGATGCTATCGAATCACAGGTTGTTTTGAATGAGCAGCGAGTTGCAGAGCTGGAGCGGCAGTTGGTTGAAGCGCTGGCATTGATTGAGCAGCAGAGTCAGCTCGTTGCTGGGCAGCAGCTGTCGCTGGAAAATTTGCCGGTGACTGCTTCCGTACCGCCGGTGTTGGCAGATCTGACTACCCCTGCTTATCTCTTCCGTTCGATGGGCTGGTTGGCGCTCGGCATGTCGCTGGTGCTTGGGTATATTATGTACAGGGATCGCAGTGGCCCAAGTTTTCGGGTGGGTGGTCGGCGGAACCGCCAGGCGGATTTTGCGTCGATGCTGAGAAAAAATTAACTCAGGCGAATATTTGTAGGCCATAAACTAAAACGCCCGGCAACTGCCGGGCGTTTTAGTTTATGGCGGTGAGGGAGGGATTCGAACCCTCGAAACGTTGCCGTTTACACACTTTCCAGGCGTGCTCCTTCAGCCACTCGGACACCTCACCAGATGAAACATCAGCGTACTATGCGGTTTTTTTACGAGCTCCAAATTCGCACGCCTGCGCGCTCGTTATCGCCCTTTGGGGCGCTCTCTCCGGTGATACCTCCGAGTCAGCCACTCGGACACCTCACCAGATGAAACATCAGCGTACTATGTGGTTTTTTTACGAGCTCCAAATTCGCACGCCTGCGCGCTCGTTATCGCCCTTTCGGGCTCCCTTGCTCCGGCGCTGAGAGCCAGTTGTTTACAGCCTTCCCGAGAAGGGCCGCTACTCTATAGAAATGCGGCCAAAATGGCAATATGCGTTTCATGTTTCGCCAATGCGGCTGCCCGCCAAGCGGTGCTGTGGTAAGCTGGGGGCTTGATTTGAAGGTGTTTTACGATGTTGAAATGTGCGATTGTGCCGGTCACGGCCTACCAACAGAATTGCAGTATTCTGGTGTGCGAACAGACAGGCAAGGCTGCGGTCGTTGATCCCGGTGGTGACGTGGAACGCATCAAGCAGGGCTTGGAGCAGCTTGGCGGAACCTTGGAAAAGGTCTTGCTAACCCACGGGCATATGGACCATTGCGCAGCGGCCGATGATATGCGCCAAGAGTATGGCGTACCCATTGTTGGGCCGCATAAAGAAGACAGCTTCTGGATCGACAAGCTTCCCGAATGGTGCCAGATGGCAGGCTTTCCCCGCGCCGAGGCTTTTGTGCCGGATCAGTGGCTGGCAGAGGGTGACACGGTAACTGTCGGTGAGCAGACCCTCAAGGTTCGCCACTGTCCCGGCCATACGCCGGGGCATGTCATCTTCTTTCACGAGGGGATTCGTCTGGCCATCGTGGGCGACGTGTTGTTTCAAGGCTCGATTGGGCGCACGGACTTTCCGATGGGTGATCACGATACACTGATAAACTCCATTCAGGATAAGCTCTGGCCACTAGGCGATGACGTAACCTTTATTCCCGGGCATGGTCCCACCTCTACCTTTGGTCAGGAGCGGCGCACCAACCCCTTTGTTTCAGATTCGCGATTTGGGTGAGCCATGGGTGATCAACTGACGCATATAGATGCCAAGGGTAATGCCCAGATGGTCGATGTTACCGACAAGGCGGTTACCCAGCGTGAAGCCCGGGCGACAGCCACGGTATCCATGCAGCCTGAAACCCTGAGCATGATTGTAAAGGGAGAGCATAAGAAGGGCGATGTTCTCACCGTTGCAAGAATCGCCGGTATTCAGGCCGCCAAGAAATGTGCAGACCTTATTCCGCTTTGCCACCCACTGATGCTTAGCTCAATTAAAGTGGAGCTGTCACCCGTGCCAGAGGAAAATTGCGTTCGCATAGAGGCGGTATGCAAGCTCGCCGGGCAGACCGGTGTGGAGATGGAAGCGCTGACAGCCGCTTCGGTGGCGGCACTGACTATTTATGATATGTGCAAGGCAGTTGATAAGGGAATGGTGATCGGCGACGTCAGATTGCTGGAAAAGCTCGGCGGCCGTTCGGGCCATTGGCAGGCAGTGCCATGATAAAGGTTTTGTTTTTTGCCAAATTGCGTGAAAGTTTAGTCTGCGGCTCTCTCGAGTGGCCCGTTCAGGAGCCGCTCTCGTTAAAGGATTTACGTGACCAGATCATTGTCAGGCACCCAGAGTGGGAGCCCGACCTGTGCGCGCAAAATGTGATCGCGGCGGTGAATCAGGCGGTCGCAGCACCGCATGAGGTTGTTCAACCTGGTGACGAGGTTGCGTTTTATCCGCCGGTGACCGGAGGTTAGCTGTGGAGCCGCTAATTCGCGTTGGTGAAGCAGACTTTGACGTAGGCGTTGAAGTCCAGCGCGTGCTTGCGATGGCGGATACCATTGGTGGGGTCGTCAATTTTGTTGGCGTAATGCGCAGCAACAATGACGGGAGAGCGGTGGAGGCAATGCATCTCGAGCACTACCCGGGGATGACTGAAAAGGCACTGGCAGCCATTGCGCAGCAGGCAAGTGAGCGCTGGTCGCTGGAGGCTATTACCGTCATTCACCGTGTAGGGCTCTTCAAACCGGGGGATCAGATCGTGCTCGTGGTGACTGCGGCATCGCATCGCGGCGAGGCGTTCCAGGCCTGTGAATTCATCATGGATTTCCTGAAAACACGAGCGCCGTTCTGGAAGAAGGAAATTACCGCGCAGGGCGAGTTCTGGGTAGACGCACGCAGCAGTGACGACAGCGCGGCGGATCGTTGGCAGTCTACTTGATTTGGGTGGCCTCTACGGCCACATTCTGCGGGGCCATCGGCCTCGCAGAGCATTAATTTAAAAAGGCAGCGGTGTATAATGCTGAGTTTTACCCTGCCTGATTATAAGGAATAAGCATGAGTCTAGACAGCCGAGAGTTTCGCAATGCGCTGGGGCGCTTTCCCACCGGAGTGTGCGTAATTACTGCCAATCCGGACGGATATGAGCCATTTGGTATGACGGTCAACTCCTTTGCCTCTGTGTCGTTAGATCCGGCCCTGGTGCTGTGGAGTCTGCAAAATGATTCAGAGTGTTTTGAAGCATTTGCCAAAGCCAAAAAGTATGCGGTGAATATATTGGCTGAAGACCAGATGCAGCTTTCGAACTTCTATGCGAAGAAAGGCGACCACACCTTGCAGAAAGAACACTACACGATGGGTCGCCACGGAACGCCTGTGATTAAAGGCGCACTGACTACCTTTGAGTGTGATATCTGGCAGCGATACGAAGGTGGGGACCATGTGATTCTTGTTGGCAAAGTACAGGCCATGCTCAACAGTTTTGAGACCAAGCCACTGGTATTCTTTTCCGGGAAATATCGCGAGTTGCGCTGATGAATTATTGCAGTGAATGCGGTAAACCAGTTGCGCAGAGGGTTCCTGAAGGGGACGACCGGCTGCGCTATATTTGTGATCACTGCGATACTATCCACTACCAGAATCCACGTGTCGTTGTAGGTTGCCTGATAACCGAAGGCGATAAGATTCTGCTCTGTCGTCGCGCCATTGAGCCCCGTAAGAATTTCTGGACCATACCTGCCGGCTTTATGGAAAACGGTGAAACCATGTTTCAGGGTGCTCTGCGTGAGTCACAGGAAGAGGCTTGTGCCGAAGTGCAGGGCGAGACGCTTTACCGGCTGTTTGATATTCCCCGAATTAACCAGGTGTATGTATTTTATCGTGGCACGCTAAAAAATGGCGCCTTTGATGCCGGCCCGGAAAGTTTGGAAGTGCGCTTGTTTGATGAGGATGAAATTCCCTGGTCCGAGCTGGCTTTTCCCGTGGTCACAGATCTACTGATGGAATATCTGGAAGATCGGAAAACCGGTCAATATCCCGTGCGTATAGATCAACCGGGGCCATTGTGGGCCGAACATACCGGGTGGAACAAGCGCTAGCCCCCGCGCGCCACGGTTATCTGCATTCGCAGCGTGCGTGCGGTAATAACTACCAAATAACCAAGGTGTTCAGCGTAGGGATACTATGACAACACAGACAATAGCCATGCTGGTAGCAGCATTGATTTTCGGATTGCTGCTCGGTGTGTTAATAGGCGACTTAAGACGCCGGCGCCAGTCAGATTCAGAGGTACAGGCTGCCAGAATTGATGCCAGCGCGTATTCTGTGAAGCTTGAAGCCGCCGTTGCCCAAAGCCAGAGATTAAGCAGCGAGCTCACTCAGGCGCGCCAGGAAATTCTGGAACAAACCAATGAAAATGCCCGGCTGACGACACGCCTGGAAGAGCAGGCGAAAGTGCACGAGGAAAAAATGCAGGTGCTCAATAGCGCCCGCGATCAGCTGACCTCGCAGTTTAAACAGCTCTCCGACACCATCTTCGACCACAAGCAGAAAAGTTTTAACGAATCCAGTCGGCAAACGCTGGAGTCGCTGTTGACGCCCTTTCGGGATCAGATTAAGGAATTTCGCACTCGGGTAGATGATATCTACGACCGGGAAACGCGAGATCGGAGCTCACTCAAAGAACAAATCAATCAGTTGCAACAAGTGAACCAGCGTATGAGCCAGGAAGCGCTCAACCTTACCAGGGCGCTCAAGGGAGATAGCAAGGCTCGCGGCAATTGGGGTGAGGTGATCCTGGAGCGGGTGCTGGAAGAATCTGGTTTGCGCAAAGGTCATGAGTATGAAACTCAGGCCAGTTTTACCGAGCAGGATGGTCGCCGCCTGCAGCCTGACGTAGTGGTGCACTTGCCTGATGACAAGGATATCGTGATCGACGCCAAGGTTTCACTGGTTGCCTATGAACAGTATGTGAGAGCAGAGGAAGAGGCGGAGAAAAAGGCGGCACTGCAAGCTCATGTTCGCTCACTAAAGCAGCATATTGATGGCCTTAGCCTGAAATCCTACGAGCATATAGAAGGCATCAATACGCTGGACTTTGTATTGATATTTGTTCCGATTGAGTCGGCCTTTATGGCGGCATTTGATAGCGACCCTGAGCTGTTCCGAGTCGCCTATGAGAAAAATATTATCGTTGTTAGCCCGACAACCCTACTGGCCACCCTGCGCACAGTACAGAGTATCTGGCGTCATGAACACCAGAATCGCAATGCTGAGACCATTGCCAGAGAGGCGGGCGGGTTGCACGACCAGTTTGTTTTAATGCTGAGCTCACTGGAAGATGTCGGCAAGTTTCTGGACCGGAGTCGTGAAGCCTACGAAAAAACGCTGGATCGTATCAGCCGAGGGCGAGGCAATCTGGTCAGACGTGTGGAGAAATTGGAAAAGTTAGGTGCCAAGGTTAAGCGCAGCCTCCCGCGTAAATATACTTCAGAAGATGAAGAGCTTGAATCTCTTCCCAATGAACAAGACTAACGGAGCATACGATGACATTTCCCAAAGTTGGCAATCTGGCCCCTGCCTTTAGCCTGAAAGATCAGGATGGCAATAAGGTTTCATTGAAAGATTTTCGTGATAAGAAAAATGTCGTTTTGTATTTTTATCCGCGCGCTATGACACCGGGTTGTACCACGCAAGCTTGCGGTCTGCGTGACACCGAAGCCGAGCTGGCCAAGCGCGATTGTGTTGTGTTGGGAGTAAGTTTTGACCCCGTAGCCAAACTCAAAAAGTTTCAAGAGAAATACGACCTGAACTTTACACTTTTGTCCGACGAGGATCATGCCGTCATTGATAAATATGGCTGCTGGCAACTCAAGAAGTTTATGGGCAAGGAAAATATGGGTACGGTCAGAACCACTTTTATTATCGGCAAAGATGGCCGGTTAAAATATATTCTCGACAAGTTCAAAACCAAGACTCACCACGAAGACCTTGTGGCATGGGTGGAACAAAACCTTTAAACCGCAAACGCTGTAGTTTTTCAGCGCAAACAGTGCCTCAGGCATCGCGAAATTAACCGGGTAGCCCCATGAAAAAATTTATGTACACAGCCATCACACTGCTTACCCTGAGCATTGTGTTTGGAGCCGTGTTTGGTTGGATTGAATTTCGCGATCGAATGGTTGACAGTTTTGTGGCGGCCTATATACCACCACCTGTTGGTGTAGAGGCCGAGCCCGCAAGGGACGATCACTGGGACACCACATTGTCTGCCGTGGGTACGGTGAAAGCCGTGAATGGCGTAGACATTACCACCGAGGTCGGCGGGCTCGTAAAAGAAATCTATTTTGCGTCGGGTCAGAATGTCGAAGAGGGTGACGTTCTCATTCAGCTTGACGATGACGTTGAACAGGCAAACCTGAAAAGCTTTAAAGCGCAATATCGTCTGGCGAAGATAAATTACGATCGTGATTCGCGGCTGATGCGAAGCAATGCCATTTCCCGTACAGCGTTCGACAAGGTCGAAGCCCAGCTGGCGGATATGAAAGCCCAGGTAGAGCGCACACAAGCCATCATTGCTCAGAAAAAAATCAAGGCGCCTTTTGCTGGCCGGTTGGGGATTCGCCAGGTAAATGTGGGTGAATTCGTCAACAGCGGCGACAAGATTGTTACCCTTCAAGCGCTTGACGAACTATTGATCAACTTCAATGTGCCTGAATACTACACGCCAAAACTGTTTGTCGGCCAAAAGCTGCGTTTTACCGTAACTGCCTTTGGGCGCCGCGTTTTTGAAGCTGCGATTTCATCCATCGATGCGAAGGTCGATGAAACCACCCGCAACATTCAGGTGCAGGGGAGTTTCCTCAATGATTTGGGAACGGTTGTGCCTGGTATGTTTGCCAACGTCAATGTGGTGCTGGACGAACAGAAGTCAGTTACCACGGTGCCGCAAACCTCGGTCAGCTATTCACTGTATGGCGATTCGGTGTTTGTCGTATCGGAACAAGAGCTCAACCTGAAAAAGCCAGACACCACCATAGAGCTGTTGGGGATGACGATTGATCTGTCCAGCATTCATAAGATGGAGACTCCTCCTGAACGAGGGCTGGTGGTCAGCAGACGTTACGTTAAGCTTGGTGCCCGTCAAGGTGACCGTGTGGCCATAGAAGAAGGTGTCGCGGCGGGTGAATTGGTGGTTACCGCCGGGCAGCTCAAATTGAATAATGGCACGCGCGTAGAAGTTATCGCTCCCGGATCAGAAGACGGCCTATGAATTTTACCGATATCTTTATTCGCCGTCCGGTGCTGGCAACCGTACTCAGCCTGTTACTGCTGGTGTCGGGTATGAAGGCTTTTACCAGTTTGCAGGTGAGGCAGTACCCGGAAATAACCTACCCGGCAATCAACGTTACCACGGTTTATCCTGGTGCCTCAGCATCGTTGATGAAAGGATTTGTAACAACCCCAGTCCTCTCGGCCTTGAGTTCTGCCCAGGGGATTTCCTATTTGACAGCCACGAGCACTGACGGCACCTCTACCGTTACGGCTTTCCTGTTGCCGGACTACGATGTGGACTCAGCTTTTCTTGAGGTGAGCGCCAAGATCAACAAGGTTAAAAGTGAGCTGCCTAGGGAGTCAGAGAACCCGCTGGTCGAAAAAATGGAAGGCGCCACAGGCGATATTCTGCAGTACATCAGTTTTGTTAGTGATGTAATGAGTCAGGAGCAGATTACCGATTATTTGAGCAAGGTCGTGTTGCCGGAAATTACCACGATTGAAGGTGTCAGTAGGGCTCAAATTCGCGGTAAGCGAACCTTTGCCATGCGTATCTGGTTGGACAGTGATCGTATGGCGTCTCTGGGTATCTCCACCCAAGACGTAGAAAGTGCGCTGGCGCGCAACAATTACCAGAGCGCAGCGGGAAAAATTGAAGGTGAGTTTGTCCGTATTTCTGTGACAGCCGATACCGACCTAAATACGGTGGAAGAGTTTAACGATATTGTCATTCGTGGCGATGGTCAGACATTGATCCGCTTGCGTGATATTGCACGAGTAGAGCTCGGCGCTGAGCACTACCGGGATGTGATTCGCTACGGTGGCAAGCGTACTGTCTTTCTTCAGACCACGGCTGCGGCTGCGGCGAACCCGGTTGAAGTGGCAGAGAATGTTCGTCAGGCCTTGCCTCAACTGGAAAAGCAGTTGCCGCCAGAGCTGAAAATGGAAGTGGTTTTTGATACCACGGTATCTATTGAGCGCTCGATTAATGAAGTGTTGAAAACCCTAGTGGAAGCCAGCGCCATCGTGGTGCTGGTTATCCTGATTTTCTTGGGTAACTTGCGCTCCGTGTTGGTACCTGTGGTCACGATTCCGCTATCGCTGATCGGCGTGATGGTGTTGATGTTGATGATGGGTTTCTCCCTCAATCTGCTGACCTTGCTCGCGATGGTGTTGGCGATTGGGCTGGTGGTCGACGATGCGATAGTGGTGCTGGAAAATATTCAGCGCCATATGGAAGAGGGGGAGTCGCGCTATCAGGCGTCCCTTAAAGGTGCGCGCGAAATCGCTTTTCCGGTTATAGCCATGACCTTTACGCTCGCGGCCGTATACGGACCTGTAGGTTTTCTGGAAGGGCTCACGGGGGCGTTGTTTACCGAGTTTGCGTTTACGCTGGCAGCGGCTGTTGTCGTGTCGGGCGTGGTGGCACTTACCCTGTCGCCCATGATGTGCTCGCGGATGTTGCCAGAGCAACTTGAAGTGGGACGCTTTGCTCGTGGGGTTAATTCGGTGCTCGATGGTCTGACTCAGCTCTACCTGCGAGCGCTGGATGAAGCCATTAAAATGCGCTGGCTCACAGTGATGTTCTGCGGAATTATCCTCGCCTGTATTTACTTTCTTTACGACTCCATTGCTCAGGAATTGGCACCTCAGGAGGATGATGGCGTTGTGGTTGTTACCGGTGTTGGCCCCATCGATGCCAATGCTGACTACATGGAAAAATACGTCGCGCAGGCGGAGAAGCCAATCGCGGCGATACCGGAGCGGGAGCGCAGCTTCTTCTGGGTGTCTGATTCCAGTGTCTTTTCGTTGGTGCTGCTGTCGGAATGGGAAAATCGTGAGCGCAGCGCCAAGGAAATTCAGGATTCGCTGCTTGCCGATCTCAATAAGGTCACAGGTCTGCAGCTTTATACATACAACTTCCCACCCTTGCCTGGCGCCGCCAGCGGTCTGCCCATGCAATACGTGCTCACTTCTACGCTGTCTGATGAGTTGCTGTTTCAAGTTGCCAATAGGATACGTGAAGAAGCGCAGGCCAGTGGTTTGTTTACCTACGTTAGTCAAGATCTGAAGTTTAACAAGCCCGAGCTCGTGCTCAGCATCGATCGATCCATTGCCGGCGAAATGGGTGTTTCAATGGAGGCCATAGGGCAGACGCTATCTACCTATTTGGGAGAAGCTAACAGTGGTCGATTCAGTGTGGAAGAACGCAGTTACAAGGTCATTGCTCAGGCAGATACCCAGTTCCGACTGAATCCGGAAGCGATGAACAATTACTATGTGCCTGCGGCCAATGGCACTATGGTGCCGCTTTCAACTTTTGTTACTACAACGCTCCGGGCGTCGCCTAACAAGCTAAGTCAGTTTCAACAATTGAATGCGACTTATATTGGCGCAATGCTGGCACCCGGTGTGAGCATGGGGCAGGCGGTCGATTACTTTGATGAGCTGTCCGGACGGGTATTGCCGGATGGATTCAGCCATGATTACATGGGGCAATCGCGCCAATTTCTGGACGAGGGCAATGTACTGGTTGCCACCTTCGGGTTCTCTGTACTCCTGATCTACTTGGTACTGGCAGCCCAGTTTGAGAGTTTCAGGGATCCGATTATCGTGCTCATCAGTGTGCCCATGTCGATATGCGGCGCATTGATTCCGCTCGCCGTTGGTCTGTCCACCATGAATATCTACAGCCAGATTGGCTTGATTACATTGATAGGGCTGATCAGTAAGCACGGCATACTTATAGTCGACTTTGCCAATAATCTGCAGGAATCCGAAGGTTTGAGTATTCGTGAAGCCGCAAAGCGCGCTGCAGCAGTGCGCTTGCGTCCCATTCTCATGACGACCGCCGCGATGGTGTTTGGCGTGCTGCCGCTGCTGACTGCGACCGGTGCGGGTGCAGAAAGCCGCTATAGTATCGGTCTGGTCATCACGGCAGGAATGTCGATAGGTACCGTGTTTACGCTGTTTGCTGTGCCAGTGCTTTATACCTTTTTCGCCCGAGTGCGCAAACCCGACCCCATTATCAGTGAAAACTATCAGGAGACCGTTTAATGAAAGGTGATGAATATATACAGCAGGCGCTGCAAACAGAATCGCAACCCAGTGAAGAGCAGTTATCTCGTGTTAATTTGCGCATTCTTCATGCGCTGATGGGGCTGCAGACTGAAACCGGTGAGCTGACTGATGCGGTTAAGCGTCATATCTTTTATGGCACGCCACTGGATAAAGTGAATCTGGTTGAAGAGATTGGTGATGTGTTCTGGTATATCGCTATTCTTATGGATGAACTCAAAGTGGACGTTGGTGATAAAGCCAGCTTTGAGCACGCAATGAGAGTAAATATCGAAAAATTGCGTGCGCGCTACCCTAACAAATTTACCGAATTCGACGCCGTTAATCGCGACCTCGACACAGAGCGGAAAATCCTGGAGCAATAGCTGTAGTGAGTTCTCCCCTTCGCTTTAGGGCGGGCCCGAAGGCGCGCCGTTTTATCGAGCAGAATGGTCTGCACTTGCAGGATATAGCTGCATTGGCTGGCGCTGCCGGCGGACCCAAATGGCTGGTGCTGGCTGGTATCGATCGTATGCTTGCCGATTGGCTTGGTGAGAGGAAGGCCCCGCTACCGATGGTGGGCGCATCCATTGGTAGCTGGCGGTTTGCGGCGCTCGCGCAGAGCAATCCGAAAGCTGCTATTGATCGCTTGGAAAATCTCTACATTGAGCAGGCCTACGTGGGTAAACCAAGCTACCGGCAGGTTACTCAGACTGCGACCCGTCTGGTGTCAGACCTGTTAGGTGCAACGGGTGTCAGTGACATTCTCGAGCATCCTTGGGCGCGGCTGCACATCGTAACGGCTCTCTGTAGAGGTTGGACGGGCAAAGATGCAGTAGTGCCGATGGGGATAGGGTTTGGCGCTGCAATGGCGCTCAATACGCTGCGCCGCCCTTTGCTTGGCGCTTTTCTTGAGCGGCATGTGTTTGCAGATCCGCGAGAGGGTGTCTTATCTCTAGCTGCGTTTCCCGGTTTCAGTACACAGTTGCCAGAGCTGACCGCTGCCAATCTACCGTCTGCCTTGCTCGCTAGTGGTTCCATTCCCTTTGTGATGGAGGCGGTAAAGGTACAGGGGCAGTCTGGCAATTACCGCGATGGCGGTATGGTGGATTACCACATGGACCTACCATTGAGTAATAGCGGTATTGTGTTGATGCCGCATTTTTCGAAGCTGCTGATTCCCGGTTGGCTGGATAAATTTGTCCCCTGGCGTAAACCCCGCTTCCTTGAAAATACACTGGTGATTCACCCCTCAGATGAGTGGATAGCCACACTACCAAACCGTAAAATTCCTGATCGAAAAGATTTCGAAGGCTACCGCAATGACGATGCCGGCCGATTTCGCGACTGGCGGCTGGTGGCACAGCGCAGCGAAGAGTTGGCTGACTTTCTGGCGCAGAGAATTCAGCGACAGGATATTGCCAGCATGATTGAGCCGCTTTAATCGCAGTAGGTTAAGGGGTTTCCGCAGAGGGTAATTGCGCGTGGCTCCTGATGATCTTTTACCAGAAAGGATACGTGCCGCGTGTCGTCATCAATCATATAGGTATGTGAAGCGCCAGCGTAGATGCGTTTAGTTGGCAACACCTTGCAGTCCGGTGCCTGCTTGGAGCGACATTCCCTGCCAACATAGAGCAAAAAGTTACTGTTGCCGGTATTGGTAAACGTCAAACCATTGTTAGTGTGGGAAAATTCGAGCGCGCTAACGGGAGACGGTGGACGGTAAACAGCCAGAACCTCGTAATTGAACACAATGGAAACAATCGGGGCTTTTTGATCGTCCTTTGGCGTTGCTATCTGGCGCGGTTTTACCACAACGCGATAGATTGCATCGGTATCTTCTGGAATGCCCAAAAACGACAGGCGCACTTTGCGCCGCCCCTGTGGCTCAACATCAAATTGCCGCGGGGTGGCGATCATTCCCATTTCTCTCGGGTTGCTGAGTGTTACCCGTTGCTCTTCCGGCTGTCCCGGGAACAAGACTTTGTATACTTCAATTTGAACTGACTGTGTGGAATTACCGCGGTTGTAGACGTGGAAATCCGCTCTGCGTGTAGACCCGGCGATCACGTCGATGACGCTCTGGTCCAGCGTGATTTCTGCATTGAGTGGTGGCGCAGAAAGCATGGTCAATGAGCAAAGAAGTAGATAGAGGGGGATATTTTTCAGATGCATGGATTATTGCGGTATCTATTATCGTTGTACGCATCATAGCACCCAAGATCGTATCTGGGGGGCGGATTCAGTTTAGTAATTGCTATGACACAAAGTATTGACAGTGTGATTTTGTAGTGCTAATTTTCCCGTGCTCCTTAAGGAGAGGGGGTAGGGTACCGAGTAAGCTCTACCATGTATGGCGGCCACTACATTTTACTCAACTTCTAATAAACGTGTCATTGCATGATGCAGGACTACAATTAAGGGGTTGTGTTGATGAGTGCTTCCAAGCATTTTTCCCGTTCTATTCTGTCTATTTCTCTTGTCGCTATCTGCGGCACTTCATTCGCAGCTACTACCGACGGCAGTAAAGGCGCTACTTCCAATGGCAAGGTCGATGTTAAGGGCACTGTCA
Source organism: Litorivivens sp. (assembly GCF_057445395.1). Lineage (NCBI taxonomy): Bacteria > Pseudomonadati > Pseudomonadota > Gammaproteobacteria > Litorivivens > Litorivivens sp. Next base: position 4,305 of record NZ_JBVBUV010000017.1, on the reverse strand, counting down.
AAGAGAAGGTTCAGATTGCCGGTCTGACAGAGGTAAATCTGGATACCGCATTGGACGGCTGGAATGCCAGCGAAAGTGATATCAGTGAAACCAGTGCGTCTTTCTGTGTATGGTCATCTACGGAAGGTTACAAGGTTAAAATCACTGACAATACGTCGGCATCGGGAACTACTGAATTCGACCTGGAGGCCACGGCTGCTACCGGCCACGAAGATCTCACCTTGGCGCCGCTGCCGTTCTCGTTAACCTGGACCGATGAGTCCAATACGGCGCAATCGGTGACTTACAACACGGATCTAACGGGTCTGGTTACCACGGCGACGAATAAAAACTGCACCAATACCACCATTGGTGTGTCCATTGCCGCTAGTGACCTCTACGCAGCGCGAGTAGGTAACTATTCTGCTGAACTGAATATCACCGTTTCACCAGAGTAAGCGTCATAACGGGCAGGCGTGTATCCGCGCCTGCCCCCATCGCTTTGAACGCCTTTATTTGAGTCGCCCAGCGCTTGACTTGCCGGTGCTGCGTTGGTTTTATGGATATAACCCTAGACGCAAGGTAAGTGGTAAATGGTGGTCCGAAGGCTGATCAGCCTATGGTTCGTGATGTTGGTGGTGTTGAGTGTTCCGAATGGCTTGGCCCAGACGAATTCTGCCACAGCAACAACGACTGTCAGTATTAGTATCCCCGCACAGGTGCTCGTGACGCAGATTGAGCCGTTTGTGTTGGGAAACTGGTCCGGTGCCGGCCCAATGTCCGGGGAGCAGGCTGTTTGTGTTTGGTCTAGTACAGGTGGCTATAACATTACTGCAACTACCACTGAAGGCGGCAGTCGATTCAGCATGCTGGGTGCGAATAACCGCATGCTGGATTACAGCGTGCACTGGAATAGTGGCGCGGGTTATCAAGAGCTTGTCAGTGGTCAATCGCTGGCGGGGCAGTCCACGTCCTCCCGTTCAGCCGATTGCAGTAATGGTACCGAAGCTTCCGAGCGCCCCTTCCTCAAGGTCCTGGTGGCTGAGGCAGATCTTGACGCCGCGAAAGCAGGGGCCTATAGCGACGTTTTGGAAATTCTTATCGCTGTCGAATAAGTCGCGCAGCCTGCTTTCTATAATCCTTCCCATTTTCTCAGCGTTACCGCCCTGTGTTTCCGCCCAAGAAGTTGTCTACCTCGACGTATTCTACGGTGAGCAGTTTGTGGAGTCGGTATTAGCTGAGTATGACGAACAGCAGATAACGTTGTTTGATGCCGAGTTGCTTGAGCAGAAGTTGCCGGAGACTCTCGATAGAGCCTATATCAGGGAGTACTTGTCACGCCCGATTCGCTATCTGTCACCAAACGCCTGCAATGCAGGAAATATCAGCCGCTGCTTTGAGCAGAGTGCGGAAAAGATTATTTTTACCTTTGATAGCGAGCTGTTTGCGGTGCAGGTTTTTATTGCCCCCTCTCTGTTACCGGTCCATGACGTTGAATTGGATGACTATCTGCCGGGTTACTCCGGTACTCCATCGTATTTGTCCCGTGTCAGCGCTCTGTATTCCTACATCGATCAGAGTCAGGGGCATCTCTCTTCATACAATCTTTTTATGGATCAGGTGTTTAGTAGCGGCGACAAACGTTTAGTTGCACAGCTCGGAAAAACCGATTCCGAGAGCTATTATGCCCGTAGTGTTTATTTTTCAAGTGATCGAAAAAGAGAACGATTTTTGTTTGGTCGCTACGAACTGCCGGGTAATAGTTTAACGCCGGGCCGCCTGATATATGGTGCCGGGCTACAGACAACCAATGATCTCAGGCTTGATCTTGAGCAGGTAGGGGCGACGCAGCTCGAATACTTTATGCCGCAGCGCTCACGCGTCGAAATCTATCGTGACGGAAGGCTGCTCAGTGTCAAATATTATCCCACTGGAAATAATAGCCTTGATGTGTCTGATTTGCCTGTGGGCGCCTACGACATCCATGTGAAAATATTCGTAGACGATGTGGTCGTTCAGGAAGACACTCGCTTCTTCTCAAAATCGTCAACTCTGCCTCCGGTTGGCGAATCTGTGTTCCGGATGGATGCGGGGCTCATTACTGACGTCAATCAATTCGCCAGTGTCGAGGGTTCCGAATTTCTGCGCTGGGGCTATGGGTTTCGATTGAATGATGCCAATTACCTAGAAGCTGAATACCTCTCCAATCACTATTGGCGCTCGTTCCAGATGTCGCACCGCTGGTTGCGCAAAAATATGGTCGGTGATGTTTCGCTCTTGCAGGCCGACGATGGTTATAGAGCGTTTGCATTGAATTCGTCTTATCGAACTCCTCATGGCTCCTATGGCCTCACCTGGACGCAAGGTGATCCGGGAGCAAGCAGCGAGTTGCCCGAATTTCGACGATTTAATATCAGGGCGAGAGAATATGGGGTGCGGTATGGCTACCATTTTCAATCCCTGTCGTTACAAGCCAATGTCAGAAAGCTTGAATCAGACCTCGATGACACAATTTACAGTAGTCTTTCAGCCTATATATCCAAGCGAATAGGGCGAGATTCCGCGCTCTCCGTGTCGTCGTCGCTTGCCTATGATGAAAGAAGCAAGTTAAGTGCAAGTGTTTCCGTTACCCTCACATTTTCCGGCAACTCTGGTGCCTATTGGGCGCGGGCCGGTTGGCGTGATCGCGAGGACGACGAGTTTCAACATGCTGTAGGGCTGTCAGGTCGGCGGGATTCATTCAAGACCCTGGACTCACTTCGCTACGCTGCACAATTAGAGCAGCGGGGTGAACGAAAAAACCTGGGTGCTGATATTGATCTTTCGCACGAGCGCTTTAGGCATGTGTCGTCGCTGAATGTCAGCTCTGGTGAAAATACTACTACAGCCTATTCCGGTATTTTCAATACAGCTTTTAACGTATCTAAAGCTGGGGTCAGAATGTTTGATGGAGCGGATTTGGGCTCTGGTATCTTGGTCTCGCTGCCATCTGAGCATCAGTCACCTGTCGTTATTACTGTCGATGGAGCGCGCCATATCGTAACGACGTCAGGCGGTGTTCAGTTTATCCCACTGCAACCGTACCGGGTGTATAACGTTAGTGTTTCTTCCAGGTCAGGTGCGGCGCTTGAATACGATTCCACGGAAAAACAGGTTGTTTTGTATCCAGGGCATGTTCCGGTCCTGGAGTGGGTCGGTATTCGGGTGCTGCCTGTGTTTGGGCAGGTTAGCTTTGAGGGTAAAGCCGAAGATACGCGGGTGATCGTGAAAACCAGTCGGGGTTCTGATGTTACTGAAAATAATGGGTTTTTTGCTGTAGATCTGGCCACAGACTCCCCTCTAATTGAATTCAGCGTAGATGGTAGAGCCTGTGATATTCCGGTGGACATACAAGATGCTCAGCCGGTTATTGATCTGGGGTTAGTCCGGTGTTCTCTGTAGTAGCTGAAACCCATTCTACTTTGAAAAATGCTTGAGCCAGAGAGCGCGGTTAGTGCGCCCTCTGGCAGGGCTCCTCCTCAATATTGTGCGATACGCCGACTAATTAGTTGGTGCGATCAGTGGCGTGGCAACTGGGATGAGCCTTGATCGCACAGTATTTGCGTAGGGCTCAGCAACATTGTGCGGCGTATCTGTTGGCACCATAAACTGCCATTGCTGACCATCAATCTCTGTGATTGGCGCAGGGGAAAAAGCGTTGTCACTATCGTGAGTAAAGAAGTAGTGAATGCCGTGTGCGCCAAAAGCCCCTTGGCGTTGGTCACAGCGCAACTGCTCATAGGGCGTACCGTCGTTAGCCTGTTCGTAGCCGCTGATTACCCGTGAGTCGGTAGAGGTTTCACCGGGCCACGGCCGGGCCACCGGATCATCGCCGGTGCCGTCATCGAGGCAGGCGTCATCTCTGTAGTAGGGCACGATCAAGGGGTTGGCCAAAGCTTGAGCGTTTTTCAACTCAAAGATATACACCAGTGAGCCGCTGTCGCCCTTGCCTGAAACCTGTTCCCAGTTTTCAAAACCGAGCGCCAAGTTAAAGGTGGGATCAGGCGCATCAAAGAAGGCCGGCGAGCCAAACAGGCTGTCAATCTGGCCGAACTCGTCGTTGATACCGTCAATCGGTACGCCCTGCGGGCGCAACACCGTGAAGTAGCGACCTTCCTCTACGTTTTCACCCGGAACTGGCACCATGGCACTGCGGTTGTAGTCCCAGGAGGTGTACAGACCGTCGGGCGGAATGGGGTGTACCCGCACGCGGTAGCGATACGTAATCGCATCGCGATAGAAGGTTTCCGTTTTGGTTACATTGGTGCCGGAATCGGCGCCCCACAC